>DATISI010000473.1:0-3929 GCA_035581745.1 Clostridiaceae bacterium | reverse complement strand
TATGGGACACCGATGAAGTTCTTCGCGTATTCTACCGCTGCCGCTCCCGTTGAGGAAGGGGCTGCGGTTGCGACTGGTGCCGGCGCAGGTGCTGGTTTGGACACGACTGGCGCAGGTGCTGGAGCAGGTGCTGGGGTCCGAACCGGAGCAGGTGCTGGGGCAGGTGCCGGAGTCTGTACAGCTGGCGCTGGCGTCTGTGATGATGCCTGAGCCCTAGCTGCTGCCGCTGCCTGTGCGTTCGCTGCTGCGACCCTTGCCGCCTCAGCTGCCGCGATCCTGGCCGCTTCAGCATTTGCAGCCGCGACCCTCTGAGCCTCGAGCCTTGCAGCCTCGGCAGCTCTTGCCGCTCTTCTCTGGGAAAGGATGCTCTTCGCTTTCTCTGTCATCGTCGCGATCCTGTTTTCCGCGGATGCGGTGATGACCTGGCTCTTCAGGCCGGAAAGCTGTTCTATGGAAGCCTCAAGCTGACTGTCTGAGCTGTCCGGATTATTGATGGTCGCTTCATTTCCACTAAGGAGTGCGACTTCGCTGAGGGCGAGGTCATTCGCGATCTTCGCCTCTTCCACTTCCATCTCTTCAAGCTTCGCGGTTGTCTGGGCCTGCTTGACCTTTACCACGTCAAGGTCCCTGTTGTTCTCCGCATTGAGCGCCTGGAGTTCATCGATATCACGCTGGAGTTCTGCCTTCTTCACCTCAAGCTCGCGCTTGATCCCTTCGATCTCATCAAGGAGCTGCCTGTCGATCTTGGCGATTTTGATAACCGCGTCCGCTCTGGAAACCAGGTCGGCGAAGCTTTCGGAACCTAGGATCGAGTCGATGACTCCCTTGTTTCCCTGCATGTAGATCGCCCTGAGCCTTATGCCATACTCGGTGAGTTTGACCTCGAGGTGAGCCTGCGTCTCCGTGATTTCCGTTTCGGTTTCCGCTTTCGTCCCTTCCACGGCTGAGATTTTGGCATTGGTCTCTTCAATTTTGACCATGATGTCTGTGATCTCGTCCAGGATGGAACTGACCTCCAGATGAAGGCTGGTGATCTTGGCTTCTATGGCGTTGTACTCCGCCTGTTTTGACGCTACCGCTGCGGTCATCTCCTCGGAGATGGGGGCAGCGTAGACGGGTGTGACGAATCCGAATAGGGTGGTTCCTGCGATTAGGGCGGCAATGACCTTGAACTTGATTCTTCTCATCGTATCCTCCTGAGCTATCTTGATGCATATCTGCAAATCATCTATGTTTCTGAACGTTGATAGACGGTGTTTTAACCGGTTTATGACACGTTTTATTCTTTATACTAAAAGGAAGTATAAACTCAAATTGTAAAGAAACTGTGAAGTTGGTGATATGAGGAAGGTTTCAATATGTGAACTTTTTAAATCGGAGTGTTTTAGCGGTAGAAGCGGGGTGAAAATGATAAATTGAAGAGCGCTGTACAGCCGTTGACAGGCCTTGCACATAACGTTTACACTGAACATAGATATTGGGTATCAAGTCAGGATGAAGAAAGGAGACGGAAATGGGATATGATGTGGTCATTGTCGGTGGTGGAATCGCAGGACTGACGAGCGCGGCCTACCTCTCCAGGGAAGGTCTCCGCGTGCTGGTCTGTGAGAAGGCGGAGAAGGTGGGAGGCCTTGTGAATTCCTTTGGATACAAGGGGTTCACATTCGATGGCGGGATCCGGGCAATCGAGAATTCCGGGATCGTATTTCCCATGCTCAGACAGCTGGGGATCGAGATGGAATTCGTGAAGAGCCCGGTGTCGGTGGGGATCGGGAACCGGATTGTCCGCCTGACGTCGAGGGAAAGCCTGAAGGACTATGAAGAACTCCTGGCCTGGGCTTTTCCAGAGAATACAGCGGATGTCGCAGCCATCACAAAGGAGGTCAGCAGGGTCATGGACCTCATGGACATCCTCTATGGGATAGACAACCCGCTCTTCATGGACATCGGGAAGGATAAGGAGTACCTCATGAAGACGCTGCTTCCCTGGTATGTCAAGTACAGGATGAACATCGGCAAGGCGGTGAAGCTCAACATACCGATCAATACCTACATGGAACGGTTCACGAAGAACGAGTCGCTCCGGAGCATGGTGACGCAGCACTTCTTCACGGACACGCCATCGTTCTTCGCCCTCAGCTACTTCAGTCTCTACCTGGACTATGCCTATCCAAAGGGTGGGACGGGCGTCCTCATCGAAAAGATGGTGGAAAAGATCGTGGAGCAGGGCGGGGAGATCCGTACGGGAACAGAGGTGACATCGGTGAACCTGAAAGAGAGGACCCTCCAGACCGTATCCGGAGAGACCGTAGGTTTCCGGAAGCTTGTCTGGGCCGCGGACCTCAACAGGCTCTATTCCGCAATGGACACCACGGCCCTGTCTGACCAGAAGGTCATCCGGAGCACCGAGCAGCGCAGGCAGGATTTTTCAGGAAAGACCGGCGGAGACTCCATCTTCACGGTCTACCTCACGGTGGACAGGCCCAAGGAGGAATTCGAGAAAATCTGCTCGCCGCATCTCTTCTACACCCCAAAGACGACAGGACTGTCCGCCATCTCCCTTGAGGACCTGAAGACAGGAGAAACCGACAGTGTGTCAGGCTTCACGACGGACAAGGACAGGATCATCGGGTGGCTTGGCCGGTATATGGACCTCAATACCTTTGAGATCTCCATACCGGTGATGAGGGATGATACCCTCGCGCCTCCGGGAAAGACAGGAATCATCGCGAGCACCCTCATGGACTACCGCCTGGTGAAACACATCGCGGACATGGGCTGGTATGAGGAGTTCAAGCAGGTCTGCGAGGAACAGGTCATCAGGGTCCTGGACACTTCGGTCTTCCCATGGCTTTCGGAAAGTGTCACGGACAGGTTCTCCTCGACACCAATCACGATTGAACGCGTCACTGGGAACCACCAGGGCGCCATCACCGGATGGTCCTTCACCAATGACAGGATCCCTGTGGAGAACCGGTTCCCGAAAATCGCGAAATCCGTCCTGACTCCGCTTCCAGGCGTATTCCAGGCAGGGCAGTGGGTATTCAGCCCCTCCGGACTTCCGGTATCCGTCCTGACCGGGAAACTCGCCGCGGATGAGGTGAAGAAGGAACTGAAGAAAGAAAAGAAGTAGGTTATATAGAAGGTGATCCGCACCTTAAAAGAAGCTGCAGACAGGATATGGAATATAGAAAAATAAGGATAAAAGGGGATTTGAACAATGAAGGAATCCATACATCGCTATTTCAAAGTGGGCCTGATCTCATTCATGGCGTATCCGTCCACAATCCGTGGAGAGGATCCCAATGTCGTGGAGGTCCTGAAGAAGATTGCGGTCGATGACTATTTCGACGCGATCGAGGTCACGTGGATCAAGGACGACGAGACTCGGGAAAAGGCGGCGAAGCTGCTCCGGACCTCACACCTCAAGGTCTGTTACGGTGCACAGCCACGTCTTCTGACCACAGGGATGAACGCAAACCATTTAGATGAGACGGAACGGCAGAAAGCCGAGGATACGCTGATTGCGGCCATCGATGAGGCAGAGCAGCTCGGAGCGGATGGCATCGCGTTCCTTTCCGGGAAATGGCAGGAAGAGACAAGGGAGGAATCCTATCAGCAGCTCCTGAAGACCACAAACAACCTTTGCGCCTACGCGAAAAAGAAGGACATGAACATCGAGCTCGAGGTCTTCGACTATGACATCGCGAAAGCGTCGCTCATCGGACCTGCTCCGCTTGCGGCGAGGTTCGCAGCGGATGTCAGGATGCGCCATGATAATTTCGGTCTTCTCATCGACCTTTCCCACATCCCGATGTGCAGGGAATCCAGCACTTTCGTCGTCCGTATGCTGAGACCCTACCTGACCCATTTCCATATCGGGAATACCGTCGTGAGGAATCCGTCTGATGAAGGTTATGGAGACGAGC
>DATISI010000472.1:0-20609 GCA_035581745.1 Clostridiaceae bacterium | reverse complement strand
ATCGGATGGAACCCGATGGAGATGAGCAGGGTCGCGACGCTCATGAGGGCGATGGTTCCACCTGGCGCACTGTCCAGGAAGTACGAGAGGACGAGGCCGAAGAGGACATCGATGATGCCGATTCCGATGGCGAGGGCCAGTGTCTTCTTGAAGCCCTTCTTCGCCAGCATGGCGGATGCCACGGGAAGGACGATGAGGGAGGAGATGACAAGGATTCCTGTGATCCTGATGGATACGGAAATCGCGGCACCCATGAGGAGCGCGAAGATGTAGTTGATCCGCTTCACCCTGATGTTCGCGACAGATGCGCCATCCTCGTCGAATGTCGTATAGATGAGTTCGTTATAGTAGTTGGTGACGAGGACGATGGCGAAGACCGTCACGGCAAGGACCAGGAAAAGGTCCTCCCTGGTCACGGTCAGGATGCTTCCGAAAAGGTACTGCGTGATGCTTGCGCTCGCGCTTCCGCTGGAGACAAGGACAATCGCGATACCCACACTGAAGGACATGACGACGGACATGAGGATTTCAGCATACTGCTTGAAGCCATCCCTCAGGTATTCGATGAGGAAGGCGGCAAAGGTGGTGAAGAGGATGGAGGTGATGGTGGGATGGATCCCGATGACGAGTCCGATGGCGACACCTGCGAAGGAGGAGTGGGCCAGGGTGTCCCCAATCATGGAGAACCGCCTAAGGACAAGGAAGATCCCGATGAGGGGACAGAGGATGGCGATCATGGTGCCGGCCATCAGGGCATTCTGCATGAAGGGATAACTGAGCATCAGACCTCCTCCTTTCTGAAAAATAACATGTTGTCGACGTCCTCGTGCTGGATGTTGCGCTTGAAGGTGGCGATATCGTAGATCGCACCCTTGGATTCACCCATCCTTAAGATATAGTCGGAATTGTGGATGGCTGCCGAGATGTTGTGCTCCACGGTAAGGATGGTCACGCCACGCTCTCGAAGCATATGGAGGATCTTGCGGACTTCCCGCTGGCTCCTCTGGTCCATGCCTGTGGAGGGCTCATCAAGGATGATGACCTCCGGATCCCCGAGAAGGGCCCTTCCGATGAAGACACGCTGCTGCTGCCCGCCGGAAAGGTCGCCGATGAGGGCATCCTTATAGTTCGAGAGGGAGACGTCCGCGAGAACCTTGTCCACCAGGCTCAGGTCCTTCTTCTTCAGGGCGTGAAGGTGGATCCGGTAGATTTCGCTCACCGTGATGGGGAACTGGGAGTTGAAGCCTTCCATCTTCTGCGGGACATAGCCGATCCGGTCGCTCTTGATCCTGATGGAGCCGGAAACGGGCTTCAGTAGACCCAGGGCGAGCTTGACCAGGGTGGATTTCGCGGACCCGTTCTCTCCGATGACAGAGGTCAGCTTGCCTTTCGGGATTTCCAGGTTCAGGTCGTCGATGAGATAGGGCTTCTCTCCTGTATAGGAGAAATTGAGCCCTTTGATTTCTATCATAGATACCTCCAGTAATGGTTTCTTAGATTAATATACGCCTTTCCAAATTCTAAGGCAATAAGCGATTCCTGTCTTTCATCAGGATTTTACAGTCTTCCACAAGTCTGTTGACGATTTCAGCCCTCCTGAACTGTCATTTCTTCTGACCTGACCGTTTCATCTATCCACGCACTGCGGCTATGTCTTTTGCGGTACGTCGTGTGAGGGAAAAGATATCGTTTCCAGCGGAAAGCCTCGAAGGTTAAGGATGAAATTGCGCCGATTTGTAGTTGACAATGGCGTCATATGCTTATATTATATTCATAGATGCAAACCATTTGCAACATTAGGAGGCTAACTTTGAAGAAAAAAATAATCATGCTCACCGTGCTGGTCCTGTCCCTGGGACTCATCACCGCGTGTGCAGCTGAACAGAATAACAACGTAGAGACAACCGAACCAGCTAAGACAGTCGAGACCACCAGAATCATTGTGTCGACAACCATCAATCCGGTGGACCAGATTGTGAGGATCATCGGTGGAGACAAGGTGGAGGTGAACAGGATCATTCCAGAGGGAAGCGAGACTCATGACTTCGAGCCTTCCATCAGGGACATGGAGGCACTGACAAAGTCGGATATCCTTTTCCTGAACGGACTGGAGATGGAACCCTGGGCTGACAAGGCGGTGGAGACACTGGGACTGGAATCCCTGGAGAAGGTCGAGCTCAGCAAGGGATTCGATACCATCCCTTTGGAAGAGGATGACCATGAAGATGAAGAAGAAGATGATGACCATGGCCTGTATGATCCCCATATCTGGCTGAGCCTGGATGGACTGACGAGCATGGCGACCGTGGCAGAGGATGCCCTGAGCCGTGTGAGTCCGGAAGACAGCGACTATTTCAAGGACAACCTGTCTGGATTCAAGCAGCAGATCGAGGACCTGAAGAATGACTATATCCCTCAGTTCAGGGAATTCGAGGGGAAATCCTTTGTCACCGGACATGCCGCATTCGGCTACCTGACACGGGACCTCGGACTGGTGCAGAAGAGCATCGAGGGTCCTTTCCAGGAAGGAGAGCCCACACCGAGAAAGCTGCAGGAACTCGTGGACTACGCGAAAGCGAATGGGATAACAACGATTTTCCTCGAGGAGCAGGCTTCACCGAAAGTCTCGGAGACACTGGCGAGAGAGGTCGGAGCAAAAACCGAGAGTCTCAATCCGCTCGAATCCTCAGGAGAACTGCTGGAAACGATGAAGGACAGCTATGAGAAGATCCTCGCGAGTTTCAGGTAGAACTGATTCCTTGGACACGATGGCGAGGAGCCTTGGATAAGGCGCACGGAACAGATACAGATTCTCGCAAAACATACTAGAGGCGTGGAAAGATTGGCTTTCCCGCCTCTTTTTGGACTATAATAGAGGAAACGGCAAAGCCGATATCTGAGATGCACAAGGAGGAAAATACAATATGAGTAAGAAGATTCCGCTAAGAAATGAGGTCGAGGAGAAGTCCAAATGGAGACTTGACCTGATCTATCCAAGCAATGAGGCATTCGAGGAAGAGTTCGAACTGGTCAAGAAAGAATCATCCGTCCTCTTGACCTACAAGGACAGGCTCCATGAGAAGGAGGCCTTCAGAGGCTACCTGAAAGACTATGAGACCTATGGAAGGAAGCTGGAGAAGCTGTATTCCTATGCCCATATGAAATCTGATGAGGATACGGCGAATACAGAGCAGCAGCTCATCATGTCCCGTGTCTCGGAATACCTTTCCGAATTCATGTCCATGATCTCCTATTTCGTCCCTGAAGTCCTTTCCCTTCCCGATGAGATAATCGAGGAGTACAAGAATGACAGCGAACTGTCTCTCTACAGGTTCTACATCGAATCCATCGCGAAGGAGAAGCCTCATGTCCTGACGAAGGAGAAGGAGGAGCTGCTGGCGACCCTTGGGGATTCCCTGAACGCGCCATCGAGGATCTACAACATGTTCACGAATGCCGACCTGACGTTCAACACCATCCTCGACGAACATAAGGAGGAGCATCAGCTGACCGAAGGAAGCTATGGCCTCTTCATCCAGTCCAAGGACAGGGAGCTCAGGAAGAACGCTTTCAAGGAGCTCTTCACGACCTATGGCAGCTACAAGAACATGCTGTCCCAGACGCTGACGTCCAGCATCAAGGTCTTCAACGTGAGCTCGAAGCTCAGGAACTACGGTTCCCCGATCGAAGCGGCTTTAAGCCCGAACAACATTCCGGTGAAGGTCTACGAGAACAGCCTGGAAACCATCCGTGAAGGCCTGCCTTCCCTCCACAGGTATGTGGACATCAAGAAAAGGCTTCTCGGCCTCGATGAGATCCATATGTACGACCTCTACGTCCCGGTCATCGACATCCCGCTGAAGGAGATCGAGTTCGATGAAGCGGTCCGGATGTCCCTTGATGGACTGAAACCGCTTGGCGAGGATTACCTTGAAGTCTTCAGGAACGGCGTCGAAGGCGGATGGATCGATATCTATGAGAACAAGGGGAAAAGGAGCGGAGCGTACTCCTCCGGATCCTATGACACCCAGCCATACATCCTCCTCAACTACCACAAAGACCTGAGGGATGTCTCGACACTTGTCCATGAGATGGGGCATTCCATCCACTCCTTCTATTCCAGGAGCACGCAGCCCTATGTCTATGGGGACTACACAATCTTCGTCGCGGAAGTGGCATCGACGACCAATGAGAAGCTCCTCATCCACTACCAGATCGAGAACGAGACGGATGAGAAACGGAAGCTCTACCTCATCAACCAGGAGCTGGAACAGATCAGGACCACCGTGTTCAGGCAGCTGATGTTCGCGGAGTTCGAGAAGATCACCCACGAGTCCCTGATCAGCGGAACACCGCTCGCAGGGGACGACCTGAACCGGATCTGGCTTGACCTCAACAGACGCTATTTCGGCGATGACATCGTCCTCGATGACGAGATCGCCATCGAATGGGCGAGGATCCCTCACTTCTACAGTGACTTCTACGTCTATCAGTATGCGACAGGCTATGCTGCGGCAAGCGCCTTCGCGGAGATGATCCTTGCGGAAGGAGAGCCTGCGGTGGAGAAATACCTCGGCTTCCTGAAAGCAGGAGGAAGCGACTATCCGGTCGAGGTCCTGAAGGCTGCCGGCGTGGACATGACGTCCAAAGCGCCTCTCGAAGCCACCATCAGGAGATTCGACGCGCTGCTCGACATGCTGGAAGAAGTTGTGAAGTAATTATTAAATAACTGATAAGAAAGGGCTTTCATGCCCTTTTCTTATTTAACAAAATCATTTTATAGTATAAGATTATATGTATAATATAGGAGACTTTGAATATGAGCGTAGAGATGATGAAGACCGTGATCAGCAATTTAATAGACAGCAAGGGCTTCAGCCTGGATGAGTTCCCGGCTTATTACAGTTACTACCGGTATTTCGCCTACAGGCAGCTGGAAAATGGGATCATTGCGGTCAATTTTTCGAGGGAAGACAGGGAACGGCCGCAGGTGGACTCTTTCGATACCTTCATGCGACAGCGGGGCGTCCGTGTGGATCTCGTGAATCTCGTGTTCTCCGAACCGGGCTATGATTCCGACAGGATCTCCCGCCAGGATTATCACGAAGGCCATATCGATTCCACAGGAACCGTGTACAGGATGGATGATGAGATCCGTTTCCTCTTCGAGGCTCCGGTGCAGAAGGCTGCGCCTGTACAGAGGAGGGACACGAGATCCATCGTGAGGCGGGCACCGCTCACCATGGTCCTGATCCTCCTGAATGTCATCATGTTCGCCATCACGGCCTACTTCTCCGGAGGAACGGAGATCAACATCTATGTGCTGATCTTCTTTGGCGCCAAGGTGAACGAACTGATCAACGTCGGGGAAGTCTGGAGGATCTTCACTGCAGCGTTCCTGCATGGCAACTTCTTCCATATCCTCCTGAACATGTATGCCCTGTACAACATCGGGCCGGTGGTGGAGATCAAGCTGGGAAAACTGAAGTACCTTCTGGTCTATGTCTTCTCCGCGCTCACCTCAGGCACGCTGAGCTACTTCATGACCCCGAACATCTCTGTCGGGGCATCCGGCGCCATCTTCGGCGTTCTGGGCTCCCTGCTGATCATCGCCCTCCGGAGCAAGGAGAAGGTGCTCAACCGGGCGATCATGAACATCGTCTTCATCATCGGGCTGAACCTGGTGATCGGGGTCGCGGCAAGGGATGTCATCGACAACTATGGGCATATCGGAGGTCTCGTCGGAGGCCTCGTATCCACCCTGATCCTCTACGTCCCGGGAATGGGAAGGGACAGGATCCAGTGAACCATATGGAACGACAGCCTGGAACAGAATTCAGTCATGACAATAGATTGAAACGAGTGTAAAAAAATTGATATGAGGAGTGAATGCTATGAAAGTTACCTCTGTAACGACAACGATGAGCGCAGAACACATCCTGCATGACCTGAAAGAGATGGTAGAACTCAAGGTTCCCGGACTGTCCTTTGACAGTGTCGAGCTGCAGAACAACCATATCGAGGTCAGAGGCAATTACAAGATGGCCATCAATATCCCCTTCCTGGGAAGGGTGAGGATCGTAAGTGTCATGGACAACATCCTGGAAATCGCGGTCGCGAAGGTGAAAGTCCTGAAGATCGGGATTCCGCACTTCATCCTGAATATCGCCTCAAAGACCGCGGTGAAGAAGGCTCAGGAGGCTGGCATCGAGTATGACGATGGGGTCATCCGGGTCAATATCGACAACTTCCTGCAGAAGGTCCCACATGTGTATATGAAAGTCAACGACATCACGATGCAGAACAACCTGCTTGCGGTGAATATCCAGAACATCCAGGCCGATGTCGAGGCTATGCAGGAGGAATCCGGCAAGGATGAGGAAAATGAGGAACGCATCGAAAGGGAGAAGGAAGCGAAACGCATAGAGGACTTCAACCGTAGGATCGCCCTGCTCGAGCGGAATACGGACAGCTATACGAATTTCAGGGAATCCCTTTACGTGAAGACCCCTGAGGAAGCGAAGAAGTACTTCAAATATGCGATGATCCTTCCTGATATCTACGCCCTGGCCTTCAGGCTCCTGAAGGACAAGCGGGTGTCGAAGAAGGACAAGGTGATCATCACCCTGACGCTTGGCTACCCGATCTTCCCTCTGGACATCCTTCCAGACCATCTCCCCATCCTGGGCGCGCTTGATGATTTCGCCCTGGTCACGTTCGGTGTGAACCACATCATGAAGCGGATCCCGATTCCAATACTCGTAGAGAACTGGCAGGGAGACCTCAAGACGCTGAAACAGATCCAGGACACCATGGGGATGGTCGTGAACCTGCCCGCGGTGAAGACGCTGAATTCTGTATACGGCATGGTGGACCAGAAACTGGAAGAAAGGCACAGGTCCTACATGGATGACGAGGCATATCTGACCCAGGTCGTCGTCGAAGAACCTTTGGAGCCTAATCCGCTCCTGGTACAGCCCGCACCTCCTGTGGAAGTGTGACGGGGACTGGCGGATACCTTCAAACTATAGTATATTGGTAGGGTAGAGGACGTGATTGCGCGCTCTGCCATCAGATTAAAACAAGATGGAGCAATGGACCCTGAGGTCCCTTGCTCCTTTTACAGGAGAAGAATTTGGGAAAATATTATGCGGTCATCAATGGTCATTCCAAAGAGGCGAGGATCTTCACCACCTGGGATGAGGCGAAAAAAGAGGTCCATGGTGCAAAGGGTGCCCTGTATAAGGGTTTCGTCACGAAGCATGAAGCGGAAGCCTTCCTCGGGATCGAACACCAGAAGGCGGAAGAGAAGCGGGAATCCATCCTGGAGGACAATGTGAAGATCTATGTGGATGGAAGCTACGAACTGAGCACGGAAAGGTATGCCTACGGCCTTGTCGTGGTGAAGGATGGAGCAGAGGTCTATACCGACAGGAAGGCCTTCAAAGGCGAGTACAGCGCGATGAGGAATGTCGCGGGCGAGGTGCTTGGTTCGATCACTGCGATCAACTACGCCATCAGCCAGGGATACACCAAGGTAGAGATCTATTTCGATTACCAGGGGATAGAGTCCTGGGCGCTTGGAACCTGGAAGCGGAACAACAAACTCACCATGGGCTATCATGCCTTTTTCCAGGAGGCATCGCAGAAGGTGAAGGTTGTGTTCCACAAGGTGAAGGGGCACAGTGGAGATGTCTACAACGACAGGGCGGATGAACTGGCGAAAGAGGCATTCTTCTTATAGGGAACAGGTCGGATTAAGGCATGACAGGGAGCAGTTCATTCTGTGACCCGCGTCATGCCTTTCCTTTCGTCCTGCTCGTTCCATTCGGAGCGGAACGTCTGGACACCCTGTGGGATATCTGGATACCCTGTGGGATATCTGGATACCCTGTGGAATGGCTTTTCATGCAGATTCGTGGATTTCGAGGAACAAAACCGGTTTTCTGTGCGTGTGGAGGAACCTGAAACAGAATTTCGGGTTTAGTATAATTCAATTCGATTCCTTCGGATAATCGCCTGAACGATTCGAGTAATTAAGCGGACGAAGAAAGGTGAAGACAGCGTCATATCATTGGATTATTGACCAGACATTTATCATTTGCAAGAAATTCCAAGCGTTTTGTCTCATATCCGGTGTATGCCATGAGACAGCAAAAGGAATTCACTGTTCAGGGAAAGTCTCACTATAGATTAAGAAGAAATCGATAATTATGAAGGAATATCATAATTTGGGTGAAATATATGGACGAAATGAGAAGTTTCCTGTATTTTTTTAATGTCCTTATATGTTATAATGAAAATGATAAAATCTAAGGGATTGGGAGTTATGCGAATGGAAGTTTTATCTTTAGGCGAGAAAATAAAGAAACGACGTAAGGAACTGGACATGACCCTGAAGGATGTCGCAGGAGACAGGGTGACACCCGGACAGATCAGTCTGGTCGAATCTGGCAAGTCAAACCCATCCATGGACCTTCTGGAATATCTTGCGGAGACGCTGGACATCTCTGTCGAGTATTTCATGGAATCCGAAATCACCCAGGCAGACATCATCTGCAAGTATTACAGCAGGATGGCGGAAATCAACCTGAACCATGGCGACCTCGAGAAGGCGCTAGCGTTCATTGACAAAGCCGATGCCTTCGTAGACAAGTACAATCTCACCATCGCCAAGGCAAGGAACCTTTTCCTGCGCGGGGTATACAAGATCAAGGTCAAAGCTTTCGAGGAAGCCTATGACTATATGTTCAAATGCAATCTTATCTATTCGAACAACGATTATTATGAAGGATTCATCGAGAATTTCATGTATGTCGGGAAAAGCTTCATCGCGACGGATTCCATTCCGCTTGCAATCAGCTATTTCCATAAATGTGAGGCGCTTTTCCGGGAGGGGATCATCACCGATGAACTGATGCTCGGAAAGGTCTATTATTATCTTGCGGTAGGCTACCAGCATATCGGAAGGTCGGACAAGGCGAAGGAATATACGAAGCTCGCCACGGACAAGTTCGGGAAGCTGAACGACAAGCTTGGCTATGGCAACCTGCTCACAGCGCTTGCCGAGGATTACGAGGCCAAGGGAAACCTGAAAGAGGCACTGACGTATTCTTCCATGGCACTGGGACTGTTCCGGGAATTCGATTCCGAGAAGGAATACGGCGAGATCGAGCATAACCTCGGAAAGCTCTACATCGACTTCGAGGATTTCGACGAGGCCGTACTCCACTTCATCCGGGCCAGGGACATCTTCTCGAAGTCCAATGACTACAGGCTCAACCAGGTCTATCTGTCCCTTGCGGAATGCTATGTATTCCTCAACAGGCAGAGTGACTGCATCGATACCCTGAACTACCTCGACAAGGTGATCCCTGAAGAGGATGTTCTGGGCAACATCGCGCTATTCAGGCTCAAGGCCAGGGTCTACGGCGTGATCGGAAACAGGAAGGAATCGCTCAACAACATGATCCTTGCAGCGAACCTGGCGAAGAACAGGGGCTACAAGGAGCAGGAATCCGAGATCCTCATCATGATGGCCAAGTTCCATCTGGACAATGGCAGGGATGAGGAATCGATGAGGTTCCTGGACGATTCGATAGACCTAATGAATGAGATAGGCGAGGTTTGATGATATGGAGATACTGACGACAGGAGAGAAAATCAAAAGAGCACGTATCCAGAAAGAGATGACCCTGAAGGAGCTTTGCGGGAAGGAGATATCCGTATCCAAGATGAGCACCATCGAGAACGGGAAGGTCCAGGCGGAAGAATGGCTTCTTAAACTCGTCGCGCAGCGGCTGGATGTCGATATCGAGTACCTGAAGAAGGACATCATCCAGGAGATCACCGACGAGCTCAAGCATCTCGAGGAACGGAAGGACAGCAGGACCTATGAGGATGAGATCAAGGAACTGATCGATATCGCGAACACCAATGAGCTTTACAAGCAGGCTTTCCTCGCAAGGATCCAGCTCATCGACCACTACATCTACAAGAACAAGCTCGACCTCCTGAGCCTTGAGGTCTCGAACCTCTACAAGACCCTGGTCCGGGTGGTCAACCCGGAAACCATGCACCTCTATATCCTCAGCATGGGAAAATACCTCGTGGCCACCAGGGAATTCCACAATGCCTCCGTATTCCTGCAGAACCTCATGGATAATTTCGACAGCCTGCCGGAATCTATCTCCGGAGATGAGCGTCTGAAGATCCCATACATGCTCATGCAGTGCTACGTCTACACCCATCAGTATGAGAAGGCAGAAAGATACTATAAGGACGTCAGGGAACTCATGGAAACCACCGCCAGCGATGAGATCAAAGGGGAAATCCACATGATGTTCTACAGCCTTAAGGCATCGAAAGGGGACGACGAGGACCTCGAGGAGGATTACAGGCTCATCAACAGCTACCTCCGGAACCATCCCGAGAACCTTGCCCGTGCCAAGTTCATGATCGCCATGATCAAGATCGAGAAGGGCATGAAGGAGGAAGGATACAGGGAGCTGGAAGAAGAGGCCTATATCTTCCCGAAAGTCAGGCTCGGAGAGAACACGGAGATCCTGATGTCGGCCATGGGTGTCTTTGCAAGGCACAGGCTGTACGAGGAGGCGGACAAGTATATCGACCTCCTGGTGAACTCCGCGATCGAGAATGGGGACACCGACCACATGCAGAAGGCGTACTTCTACAAAGGCATGCTTCTCGGGAAGAAAGGGAAGTATGACCAGGCGGAAACCTATATGAGCGTGTCACTGGACCTCCTCTCCAAGAGTGGGAAGTCCAAGGAACTCTTCCAGCGCTATCGTGACCTAGGAAAGATCTACTATGCCATGGGGAACAAGCAGGAAGCCGTGAAGTATCTTGCCATGAGCTTCCAGTAGGGTCAAAAGGCCATAGAATCAGGAATCCCAGGATTCCCTTATTATCAGGAATGAAAAAAGAAGCCACTTTGATGGCTTCTTTTTCATTTTGAGAGATGGCTCCTTTTTCTATCTGAGATGACTTGGTTTGCTGTCTGAGAGATGACCTGGTTTTCTATTCCTGTGATTCTGGGCGCGATGCGGGCCCGGAAAGGGGAAAAAGGGCAAAAGAAAAAAGAGCTCTAGGCTCTTAATTCTTGTCATCTTCTTTGATTTCTCTATAGCCTTCAGGACCGTATTCGTCATTGCCGCTCTTTGGAACGTAACTTCCTCCGGCTTTCTTGTATCGGTCTCTAGGCGTCTCGTTCTGGGGGCCTGCAGGATCATACGGATTCTTAGTGGATTCCCCTGGTCCATAGGCAGATTCATTTTTCGTCCATGAAGGTTCATCTTTCTTCCAGGACGGTTCATCCTTCTTCCAGGATGGACCCTGGTTATCATGATAGGTATCGTCTTTGTTCCACGAGGTATAGCTGTTGTTATCCCTGAATGCGACATCCTTTTCTGGGAGCAGGATGGCCAGGATGATGTAGAGCACGAGAAGCGGGAACCCCTCTGTGAAGATGGCGACGACAACGTAGCCTACCCTGAGTATGGTGACATCGATATCGAGGTATTCCGAGAAACCTGCCAGGACACCCGAGATCATTTTACGGTCTTTATTCTTGTATAACTTCTTACCCAATTGCCTCACTCCTTTTCTATAGTCTCATTCTATCTCAAGATTAATTAAAAGGGGATTAAAATCACAGGACATGGTGAAAAAATTATTTTGGAGGAATGGCCTATGCGTCCGTGTCGTTTTTTGGAGGACGAAAAACCTGCGGGAGGCCTTGAAAATCAGGGCAGATGTTTGTGGTTGAGGGAGGTTTTCTGTTAGAATGGATGAAGAACGAAATTGAGACAGGCAGGTGTTCAGTGTGGAACTTTATCATCAGAACAAGGAAATCTATAGCTTCCAGACCCGAGTGAGGCGGATTGACGAGAAGGACGGAAAGGTCTATGTCGCCCTGGAGGAGAGTTTCTTCTATCCGGAAGGCGGAGGTCAACCTGCGGACAAGGGGACGATCAACGGCAAAGAGGTCCTCAGTGTCATCAGGAGTGAAGGCATCGTCCTGCATGAGGTCATCTCCTATTCGGGTCTTACCCTGAACATGCCCGTGTCCTGCGTCATCGACCGGGAGACCCGGGAAGACCACAGCGTGCAGCATACGGCCCAGCACCTCCTGTCCGCCGTGCTGCAGGAATCCTTCGGAATCGCAACCCTGAGCTTCCACCTTGGAAAGGAGTATGCGACCATCGATGTCGACACCTTCCTGGAGGAGGAAGTGCTGAGGGAGGCTGAGGTGAAGGCCAATGACTTCATCGTGCAGAACCTTCCGGTCACGTCCTTCATCCGGGACAGGTTCCAGCTTCAGGAGATCCCGCTGCGCAAGGCAACCGAGCTCACGCACAACGTCCGGATCGTCCAGATCGGGAGCCTCGACTATTCCGCCTGTGGCGGCACCCATGTCGATTCCCTGAGCAAGCTCCTGATCCTTCGGGTCGTGAGATGCGAGCGGTACAAGGAGGGGGCAAGGCTCTATTTCCTTGCGGGAAAACGGGCTTACAGGAACATTCTGGAGAATGAGGACATCCTTCGCCGCCTGAAGCAGGAACTCCAGTCCGGGTATGACGAGCTGCCTTTCCGTGTGGTAAGCCTGCTCGAGGAGAAAGAGGACCTGACAAAGAAAGTGAATGAGCTCTACGGGAGGCTGGCCGAGGCCATCAGTGACGGATATGACGAAGACTTCATCGTCGATTCGGTCGACTATGATGCGGAACTCCTGAAACTCATCGGGACTTCATTGAACAGGAAGGGCAGGATCGCGGTGTTCTACCGGGAATCGGACCTCCATGTCTATGCCTTCACCGGAGACAGGGCTCATGCCGGGAAAATCTTCAGTGACGCGAAAGAAGGCCTCGTGTTCCGTGGAGGCGGCGGGAAGACCATGGCACAGGGCTATCTCGAGAAAGAAGAGGACCTCAGACAGTTCATCAGCAGGGTCTACGAGGCACTCCTTTCCCTGCAGAACTGATGTCCTTCCCTTGAGCTTTAAGGAATCTTGTGTTACATTAGTGAGTGGTAAAAAAGCGTATTAAAATTTGAGATAGACAGGTGATTGGAATGGAAGCATACCTAGACAACGCAGCGACGACAAAGCCAGGGAAAGAGGTCATCGAAAGGATCTGTACTTCCCTTGAGACGATATATGGGAATCCGAATTCCCTCCATAAGGTTGGAAGGCTCGCAGAGGACGAGGTGAACGAGGCGAGAAGGATCATCGGGGAATCGATCAACGCCTCGAAAGAGGAGATCATCTTCACTGCCTCGGCATCCGAAGGGAACAACCAGGTCATCCGGTCCTTCATCAAGGAGGGTGCCCACTTCATCACCACGAAGATCGAACATCCCAGCGTCCTTCGGACCATGGAATATGCCGAGAAGCACGGCGTACGCGTCAGCTACCTCGCGGTGGACAGCGAAGGCAGGATCGACCTTGAAGAATTCAGGAGCCTCCTTGGCAAGACGACCACCCTGGTGTCCATCATGATGGTGAACAACGAGATCGGGTCGGTCAATCCTGTGGAGGAGATGGGCAGCATCCTGAAGGAGGGCGGCTACAGGGCAAGGTTCCATGTGGATGCGGTCCAGGGGTACCTCAAGCTCCCAATTGATGTGAAGAAGATGAACATCGACTTCCTAACCACCTCTGCACACAAGGTCCACGGACCGAAGGGGGTCGGGTTCCTCTATGTCCGGAAAGGACTGAAACCGGAATCCCTCATCATCGGAGGCGGTCAGGAACAGTCCATGCGCGCAGGAACAGTCAATGTCCCTGCCATCCTTGGATTTTCAGAAACTGTTAAGATAATGGCCCCCCGTCGGGCCGAACATTATGATAGAATATTAGCATTGAAAAAGACATTCCTAGAAGATATCCTGAAGGTTCCCGATGTGCGGGTCAATTCCCCACAGGAGAACGGGTCCCCGTATGTGGTGAACCTCTCCGCTCCTTTCCTGAGGGCGGAAGTCCTTCTGCATTACCTCAGCGAGAAAGGCGTCTACGTGTCGACAGGCTCCGCCTGCTCGTCCAAGAACACCCGGGACAGCCATGTGCTTATCGCACTCGGACTGAAGGATGCTGAGATCAAAGGAAGCATCCGGATCACTTTTTCAGCATTCACGACCCAGGAAGAGATCGCCTATGCCCTTGACGTACTAAAGGAAGCTTTTGCCTTCCTCAGAAGGAGATAATAAATTGAAAGAATTGCTATTAGTCAAAGTCGCCCCTGAAATCTTCCTGAAAGGCCTCAACAGGGGGCGTTTCGAGAAGAAACTCATCAGCAACATCAATAATGTGCTGAAGGACGAGGAATATGAGTTCACCATCGACCAGAACCGATGGTTCATCAAGGGGCCGGATATGGAAGGTCTCCTGAACAAGGTGAAGAACGTCTTCGGGGTATCTGAAGTCTGTGTGGTCAGGGAGACGGAGCGGTCCATCGATGCGATGGCAGAGCTTGCCATCGAGGTCATCAGGACCCATAAGCCTGGTCAGACCTTCAAGGTGGAGACCAAGCGTGCGGACAAGCGGTTCCCGATGAATTCCATGGAGATCTCCAGGGAAATTGGTGCCCGCATCCTCCAGAACACGGAAGGGTACGAAGTCAAGATCAAGGATCCGGACATCGCCATCGAAGTGGAGATCAGGGAGAACGCCTATGTCTACATGAGGAAGGTGAAGGGTGCCCAGGGCATGCCTTACGGGATGAGCGGAAGCACCATGCTGATGCTCTCCGGTGGGATCGACTCCCCGGTTGCAGGCTATCTCATGGCGAAGAGAGGGATCGAGGTCCATGCGATCTACTACCACAGCCATCCCTACACTTCCGAGCGTGCGAAGGACAAGGTGAAGGACCTCGCGAGGATCCTTTCCACCTATACCGGAAAGATCAAGCTCCATGTGGTGCCGTTCACGGAGATCCAGATGGCGATCATGGACAAATGTCCTGAGGACGAGCTCACGATCATCATGAGGAGGTTCATGATGATGTGCGCCTGCAGCCTGGCTGGAAAGCTCGGCATCCCTTCGGTCACGACAGGCGAGAGCATCGGACAGGTGGCCTCCCAGACCATGGAGAGCCTTGTGGTCTCCGATGACGCTGGAGACAGGCCGGTGTTCAGACCGCTGGTCGCCATGGACAAGACCGACATCATCGACATCGCGGAAAGGATCGGGACTTTCGAGACCTCCATCCTGCCTTATGAGGACTGCTGCACGATTTTCGTTCCCAAGCATCCGGTGACGAGGCCAAAACTGGAATACATCAGGAAGCACGAGAGTGTCCTCGATGTCCAGGAACTCGTGGAACGGGCTGTCATGGGAAGAGAGGAGTTCGACCTATGATGGAAGACTTGCTCAAGGACAATGTGGAACACGGATATGAGGACTATACGGAGAACTTCGACAGGGAGAAGAAATCCTGCTGCAAGCAGGACGGGAACGACGGCGGATGTTGCAAGAAAGATGGGAATGAGGGCATCCTCATCAGGAAATAGGGATTAATGAACTACAGGAGTGGAGTCATGGCTAAAACCAGTATATTCAGCAATAAATATGAGAAGAAAATGAGAAGGAGAAGGTTCGTGAGGAACCTTCTCATCCTGGTCGCTTTGGTCGCTGTCGTTGGCCTCGTCATCTACAAGCCGTTGATGAACAAGATTGCGGAAGTGAGACTGAAGGTAGAACAGGAGAATATCCAGAAGGAGACGCCTCCGGCGGAGAATCCTGTCGTGACAACACCTGGAGCGGAGACCCCGGCGGGGGAGACACCGGTTCCGGGCACAGGCGTGACGGAGGAACCCGCTGGAAATACGTTCAAGGTCACGCTGAACAGCGGACTTGAGGTGTCCCTGCCTTACGATGTCGTTGACGGGAAGAATGTGTTCCGTCAGGTTGAGGAGACCGAAACCTATGCAGGCGATGTCTCCCCGTCAGGGGAACTTGCCGTCGTCATCGATAAGGTCACCCAGGAATCCTTCCTGGTGGACGATGAAGGCAGCCTGAAGGAGATCACCTTCAAGGTCTACAAGAGCAAGAGCGGAGCCCAGCAGACCAGGGAGCAGGCGATGGCGAGAAAGCCGGGAATCGTCTGGGCAGAGACCCCGAAATTCCTGGATGAGGAGAGGGTCGTCTACCTTTCCGTCGCACCTTGGTTCAAGGAGGAGAAATACCTCTGGGTCTACACCATCGGGACGGACGCACACAAGAGTTTCCAGAGCATCAAGGGCACCGAGGTGGTGCTTACGGGACTGAGCGAGAAGGGAATGGGCTACACCCTGAAAGCGGACGGGGTAGAGAAGTATCTCACCACCCAGCTCAAGATTGTCGAATAGGCCGTTCCAAACGGTGATAGAAAGAAAGTGATGATTTGAACATCGGAATATCCACAGCGATCTTTTATCCAGACACTTTCACGGAGGATGCCCTGAGGCTGGTCAGCTCGAAAGGGTTCAACACGGGGGAAATCTTCGCGAACAGCTTCTCCGAATTCACGGAGGACTATGCCCATATGCTGAAGGAGAGGAGCCGCAAGCTCGATTTCACCATCAACTCCATCCATACGGTGAGCTCCGCCTTCGAGCCGTACCTGTTCGACCGGTACGAGCGGCGTCGTGAGGACTTCTTCAAGATCTTCAAGGATTTCATGAAGTTCGGGAACATCGTCGGGGCGAAGGTGTATACCTTCCATGGCCTTGTCAACAACCATGGGAACAAGATCGCGTTCAAGGACATCCTTTATGTCTACGACCGTCTGGTCTACACGGCGCTGGAACAGGGCATCATGATCGGACAGGAGAATGTCTCCTGGTGCCTTTCCTCGGACCTTGAGTACCTGAAAAGGCTCAGGGACGGGATGAAGGAACCCCTGAAATTCACGCTTGATGTGAAACAGGCCGTCAAGGCCGGGAAGTCGCCCTATGACTACCTTGACCTCTATGGGGAGGACCTCGTGAATCTCCATCTGAATGATAATGACGACACGCACTCGTGCCTGCTTCCCGGAAAAGGGACCTTCGATTTCGGAGAACTTTTTAGCCGCGTCAAGAAGGCGGGATACCAGGGCCCAGGCATCATCGAGGTGTACAAGGAGAACTATGACACTCTGGAAGACCTGAGACAGAGTAAACTAATCTTAGAGGCAATATCCGATAAAGATTGAAAAACATAGATATTTCATTTATAATATTATGGTATTTGAAACAGCCCCTTGGGGGTGTAGGAGGAATTGATTAATGAACGTTAATTTAGAGAAGTTAGGCTCAAACAAGGTCAAACTTGAAGTGACAGTAGAAGGCAAGAAATTCGGCGAGGCGCTGAAGAAGGCTTACCATAAGAATGCGAAGAATTTCAAGATCCAGGGATTCAGGGAAGGCAAAGCGCCGATGAACCTTGTGAAGCAGTTCTATGGTGTGGAGGTCCTGTTTGACGATGCGAGCAACATGCTCCTGAACGAGACTTACCCACAGGCCATTGTGGAGACCAAGATCAACCCTGTGAACTATCCGGAGATCGACATCACACAGATCGAGGAAGGCAAGGACTTCGTCTATACGGCGACAGTTGAGGTCTATCCTGAGTTCGAGATCGCGGAATACAAGGGACTGAAAGCCGAGAAGGTTTCCTATCCTGTAGAGGATGCTGAAATCGACAAGGAGATCGACGCGTTCAAGGAAAAGAACGCAAGACTCGTCTCCAAGGCTGAGGGCAGCGCGATCGAGGATGGCGACATCGCGATCATCAACTTCGTGGGCAAGATCGACGGAGAGGAATTCGAAGGCGGATCTGGCGAGAACTTTGAACTGACCATCGGATCCAAATCCTTCATCGGAGATTTCGAGGAGCAGCTCGTCGGCCTTAAGGCTGGAGAAGAGAAGGTTGTCAAGGTCGCATTCCCTGCGGAATATGGCGTGGAGAACCTCAATGGCAAAGAAGCCGAGTTCGACGTGAAGGTGCTTGACATCAAGGTCAAGGAATATCCTGAAGTCGACGATGAGTTCGCATCAGAGGTCTCAGAATTCGAGACCCTTGAAGAACTGAAGGCAAGCATCAGGGAGAAGCTCGCGGAGACCAACAAGAAGAGAGAGGAATCCGAACTGAGAAGCAACCTCCTGAAGGCTGTTGTAGAGAAGACAGAAATGGAGATCCCTGAAATCATGGTCGAAGAGCAGATCGACAGACTGGTCAAGGACTTCGAGCAGAGACTCTCCTACCAGGGCGTGGACAAGAAGATGTACCTGGAGATGACAGGTTCCGATGAGGACACCTTAAGAGGCATGTTCAGGGACAACGCGCAGAAGATGGTCAGGGATGACCTTGTCCTCAACGAGATCATCAGGAAGGAAGAATTCGAAGTCACTGATGAAGAAGTGAAGGCGAAGGCTGAAGAGGTCGCTGAGCAGTATGGCGACAACAAGGAGAAGTTCCTTGAACTCCTGCTGACGAACAACAGGAAGGACATCGAGCAGGACATCAGGACAAACAAGGCATTCGAGCTGATGGTCGACACCGCTGACCTTTCATAACAAGGATTTCAAACCGGTGTTTCGAAACGTTGAAACCCCGTATAATAAGCATGTGGAAGCATGAGAAGGATTGCCAGATTTTATCTGGCAATTGTTTTCTTTTACAAATTTGGACGATGAAAAATAAATATAACATGCATATATTTGTTAATAATAAGTTAATAGGACATTTAAGTTGTGTTTAATAAATTTGGGGTATAATATTTATAGATTATCCATTAGGAGGTTATTATGAGTTTAGTACCAATGGTCGTAGAACAGACTAATCGAGGCGAAAGGTCTTATGATATTTTCTCGAGGCTTTTGAAAGACAGGATCATCATGCTGTCAGGTGAGATCAATGATGTCACAGCAAACCTTGTCGTGGCACAGCTCATCTTCCTCGAAAGTGAAGACCCGGACAAGGACATCTACATCTACATCAATAGTCCTGGTGGATCGATCACGGCAGGAATGGCCATTTATGACACGATGAACTACATCAAGCCTGATGTCGCGACCATATGTATCGGTATGGCGGCATCCATGGGTTCGTTCCTTCTGACCGCGGGAGCAAAAGGAAAGCGTTTCGCGCTTCCGAACTCCGAAGTCATGATCCATCAGCCACTAGGCGGATATCAGGGACAGGCGACAGACATCGAGATCCATGCGAGAAGGATCATCCAGATCAAGGATACGATGATAAGAATCATGGCTGAGAAGACAGGACAGCCTTTGGAGAGGATAAAGAACGACGTAGAGAGAGACAACTTCATGACGGCAGAGCAGGCCAAGGAATACGGTCTGATTGACAAAATCATGGAGAAGCACGCTGGTGTACAGGCCGTGGTACAGGAGTAGATTCCTGACCCTAAAAACATGAGGTGAAAATATGGCTAAATATGACGACAAGAACGCTCTGAAGTGTTCATTCTGTGGCAAGAGTCAGGAACAGGTCAAGAGGCTGATCGCCGGACCTGGAGTTTATATATGTGACGAATGTATTGAACTTTGTTCTGAGATCATCGCAGAGGAGCTTGAAGAGAAGAATCAGGTGGACATGTCCAGTCTGCCCAAGCCCCAGGAAATCAAAAGGCACCTGGACCAATATGTCATTGGTCAGGAAGAGGCCAAGAAGTCCCTCGCCGTAGCGGTATACAACCACTACAAGAGGATCAACTTCCCATCCAAGGATGGGGATATCGAGCTGCAGAAGTCCAATGTGCTGCTGCTCGGACCAACCGGTTCAGGAAAGACCCTGCTTGCGCAGACCCTGGCCAAATTCCTTCAGGTCCCATTCGCCATCGCAGATGCCACCACGCTGACTGAAGCGGGCTATGTGGGCGAGGATGTGGAGAATATCCTGCTGAAGCTGATCCAGAACGCCGATTATGACGTGGAGAAAGCGGAAAGAGGAATCGTATATATCGACGAGATCGACAAGATCGCGAGGAAGTCTGAAAATCCATCCATCACCAGGGATGTCTCCGGTGAGGGTGTGCAGCAGGCGCTCCTGAAGATCCTTGAAGGGACCGTCGCTTCCGTACCGCCACAGGGCGGAAGGAAGCATCCCCATCAGGAACTGATCCAGATCAACACGACCAACGTCCTGTTCATCGTGGGCGGTGCCTTTGATGGAATCGAGAAGATCATCGAGAAAAGGACATCACAGTCCTCCATCGGCTTCGGCGCGGACATCAAGTCCAAAGCCAACAAGAATGTCGGGGAGACGCTGCAGGATATCCTTCCAGGAGACCTTCTGAAGTTCGGACTCATCCCTGAGTTTGTAGGAAGGGTTCCCATCGTGGTCACCCTGAACAGCCTGGACAAGAATGCCCTGGTTGAGATCCTGAGCGAACCAAAGAACGCGCTCGTGAAGCAGTACACCAAGCTGTTCGAGATGGACGGCGTGGAGCTTGACTTCACCAAGGAAGCCCTGTACCACATCGCCGAAGAGGCGATCAAACGGAATACAGGTGCCAGAGGACTTCGCTCCATCATCGAGGATATCATGAAGGAGATCATGTTCAACGTGCCTTCGGATGACACCATCGAGAAGGTCCTCATCACAGAGG
>DATISI010000471.1:0-5133 GCA_035581745.1 Clostridiaceae bacterium | reverse complement strand
GGCTGTTCTTTTCAATCTGAAGCAACAACACACCGGCAAGCGCAGTGGCAAACCATAGGGGCCAATTGGTGATGAACGAAAAGAAACGAGAGAGACCTGATATCTCCAAAGGGACCAGGTTCCAGTTTATATGGAAAGAATCTGCTAACGCTTATCCGTTTCCTCGTCAAGGTTCCCGCAGCGTGCTTTCAACTGCTGGAAGAAAGCGTCTGGATCGACTGGAGAGATGTAGGTCGTTCCGGAGAAGAATCCTTTTCCATGCTGCCAGATCCCAATCCTGTCCCTTGATAGCGCCATGGAGGAGAAACTGTTCCTTACGCGCTCCACGCGCCTGATCCGGTCATAGGTGATCTTCTCCCTGAAGGGTCCGCTTCTCGCATAGAAGTGGTCCTCCCGCAGTTCGTACCAGGTGCCAAGATAAAGCCAGAAGAGGAAAAGGACGATGGGAGCGAGGATGAGGAGACCCAGCAACTTGTCCTCGGTTGGAAAAAGCACAGATGAGGAAATCAGGGCTACTGCGCCCCAGTGGAAGAATCGATAGGTATTGTCTACTGCGGACCGTACGGTCATGGCCTCTTCCTCCTCGCTTAAAGTCCTACTTGTTCCGATTTTGCTGGTACTTGTATTCGCCTAGGGCGAAGAGGTATTTCTCCTCCTTGGTCACTACTTTCAGCGGTGGAACGGCTTTCGGCTTTCCATTCTCATCGATATGGACCATGGTGAAGAAAGCGGTAAGTGCCGTCGTGGGCTCCGCGTAATTCTTCAGCTCATGCACCATGATGTTGACCAGCACCTGAAGGGAAGTCTTCCCGACATACGCTACCTGCGCAATGCAGGTGACGATATCGCCCACATGGATGGCTTTATGGAAGACCAGCTCGTCGGCCCTTGCGGTGACGACCAGTCCTCGGGCATGTTTCGCGGCCGCGATTCCCGCCGTGGTGTCCATGAGCTTCATGAGTTCGCCGCCATGGACATTTCCCATGGCGTTCGCCTGGGCAGGCTCCATGATGAGGCAGGTTTCAGCCTTGCTGAAGTTGATGTTGTCCACGATTTTATTCTGCATATTATACCTCCGTGATTTCAATGGAATAGGGCGGTCTTGAGGTTTGATCCCTCACCACTTTAGGGGTGAGGATCCATGTATGGTCTTATCTTGTCAGGTCCCCAGGGACGTCTATGGCGGTGAAGGTATCGAGCCCTTTGATCATCACAGAGAATCCTGTCTCGAAATCCACAGTCTGTACCTGCTGCTGCAGGTCGAGTACGACGGAATCGAGAAGGTCGGTATCCTTGTTGAAAGCGACACGGAGGTCATAGCCTGTAAGGTTCCAATCCTCGATGGTGGTCCTGTCCATGGACAGGGATTCCACAAGGAAGTTCTCCACCTGATCGAGCGTGAACGCATCGTCCGTATGGAAGGTCATGAGGTTCCCTTCCTCCCCTTTATCGAAGGTGGAGGCAAGCGCAAGCATGTCGATGATGCTGACATCCTCCAAGGCTTCCCCATAGACTTCCGGGTTGAACTCCTCATCCTGGACGGTAGGGATCCCCTTCTGCCATCCCTGATTGAACAGGTTCAGCTTGTAGTAGATGTCCTCTTTCTCCGTATAGATGTCGACATTCACGGGAATGAAGCCGACATCGAGTCCCACATTGGTGAGGGACTGCTCCGTCGGAAGGAAAATCCTTGAATTTCCGGATACTCCGAAAGTCATCCCCCCGCTTCCCAGTTTCCCGGTGAAGTCAAGGTCGATGGCCTCGGCGGACTTCAGGGCATAATAGCTTTTAAAGGTAAGACTGTACCTGTTGTCCGTGACATACAGGACGCCTAAAGCGACAGCCAGAATCAGGATGAGTCCCATAAGGACCTTCAGGAATGTCTTCACTCGATATCCTCTCCTTTTTGATTCGCCATCCGGAGGATTAATACCCCAGATCCAGATTCACTACATTGACCAGTTCTTCATTATTACGGAATCTTCTGATGTTCTCGATGACAAGCTTCACGCCTCGTCCCTCGTTCCCTGGTCCGTCTCCGCCAACATGCGGGGTGATGATGACATTATCGAGGTCCCAAAGCGGACTATCTTCATTCAAAGGTTCACGGCTGAACACATCGAGTCCGGCTCCTCTGATCTTCTTCTCTTTGAGCGTGCGGATCAGGGCCTGTTCATCCACGATGGGTCCGCGTCCAAGATTGATGAGGACTGCGCTCGGCTTCATGAGGCCCAGCACTTCCTCGTCCACGAGATTCCTTGTCTCCGTGGTGAGGGGCAGAAGGATGACGACATAGTCGGCGGTTTTGACCGCTTCCTTCAGCTCCGCTGTCGGTCTTACGAGGTCAAAATTCTCGATCTCTTTGGGGGTTCGCTTGATGCCCACGACACGCATGCCGAATGCCTTGGCTTTCTTCGCCAGCATCTCTCCGATATGACCGGAGCCCAGGATGAGGAGTTCGTGGTCCAGGAGTTCCCCATAGGTGTAGAGCCCACGCCAGTTCCTCTGGTCCTGGTACCTGATGTTCTCCCTGATGGACCTCGAGAAGGCCAGCATCATGCCCATGGCATGGTCGGTCATCTGCGGGGCATGGATGCCTGACGTGTTGGTCACGGTGACGCCAAGCTCCTTCAGTTTCTGGAGCGGAAGGACATTGACGCCTGCGCTGAAGGACTGGATCCATTTCAGGTTCTTGTAGGACATGACATCCTCTTCCGTCAGTCTCCTCTGGGAGATGATGGCTTCAGCCCGTTCCAGGATTTCCTTCCCTTCCACGATGTCCATGACATCGATGATCTCTTCTCCGGTCTCTTTCCTGATGAGGTCCGCGGATGCTTCGCTTAAAAACACTCTGTCAACGATATTTGCAATCATACTGTACTTTTCCTCCAATGCCTAATTATCCACATCCCATAAAGGGACATATCTTCTAAATCCATTATACATGCTCATGATGGTTTCTGCCCTCGTTATGGCGAGATTCAGCTCATCTTTTCCGAAATCCAGCGCCCAGGGAATCCCAGACAGCGCATCCAGCGCCACATAGAGGGAGGTGATGGGAAAAAAGTCATCTGGGACCTCACCTTCGAAGTAGCCTTCGATCTGTCCCTTCGAGAATTCCGGACTGATTCCTGCGGAGAAGATGAAGAGTCTTGTGAAATCCTCATAGGGGTCACCGTGGTCAAAACGGTTGAAATCGAGGATGCCAAGGTCAAGCTTACTTCCCTCCTTCATGACCACCATGTTCCCCAGGTGGTAATCACCGTGCTGGAGGACAAGCGGCCTCCCCTCAAGGAGGTGAAGATGCCTCGTGATATGGCGGACCAGTGTCCCATATCCCTCGAACCCGATACCGCTTTCAAGGAATATCTTCTTCTTCGCCTCCACCTTCCGGATCATCCTGTCCTGCCAGTCATAAGGCTCCTTATTGGAGTCCAGGGTGTGGATCCGCTTCAGAAACCTTCCCGCCTGAAGGCCCAGGCGATACTGTTCCTAGACAGGAAGCATGGGAATCACCGTCTCGGCATCATCGCCTTCCAGATAGGAGAGCAGCATGCCGCAGCGCCTTCCCTCCTCGCAGGTTCCAAATGCGTAGGGCCTGCTGCATCTGATGCCGGTTCCATATACGCGCATGAGGAATTCAAATTCCTCCTTTTTCCGCGCAAGCATGCCGATGTCGGAAGTCCGGAGAAGGCCTCGCGTCCCATCCTTCATCATGACCACATGCTTCCTGTCCAAAGACCTTCCTTTGTCCAGGAGGCCCAGCACCTCGAAGGTTAGCTTATCTTCCCCATCAATCCCTAAAGACAGTATCTCCATCCACCTGAAATCCATATCCCTTTACCCAGCTCCTTCCCATCTCACGATCTTCTCTCTTTAAAATCCGCATCATTTGTTCTGATTGTACCCAACTTGTCTTAACTTCAGATTAACTTTCCCCTCCCCGTTTTCGAAGATGGATGGATGACGCAAAAAAACAGGCCCCATGCGCTTTCGCGCATAAGACCTGCCATGGCCGGAAAGCCGTGAGGCTTCAGGACCATTCTTCCTATTTCTTTCTGTTGGCTGCGACTTCGATGCTGGCTCTTCTTCCGGAAAGCTTCTTTCCGTGGCAGGCCTTGATGATCTTGTCTTCCATGCCTTCCTTGACGTTCACGAAAGTGAACTTGGTCAGGATGTCGATGGTTCCGATGTCTTCGCTGTTTGTTCCTGCATACTCTGAAAGGAACTCGAGCATCTTCTTCGGTGTCAGCTTGTCCATGGATCCGACTGTGATGAACAGTCTTACCTGTCTCTTTGGCTTGGAGAGGCTGTTCTCTGTATAGTCGAAGCTCAGCTCTTCCCTGTAGATCAGGTTCATGAGCGCTGCGGATACATCGATCATGTTGTGCTCTGCTTCAAGCTCGGTGACAAGGGGGATGAACTTCTGGAACTTTCCATCTTCAAGCTCTTTTGTGATCCTCTTGATGATGTTCTTGTACTTCGAAGTGAAGATGTCGTCCACGGTTGGGATTTCTTTCCTCTTGATCTTGCCCTTTGTTGTCTTCTCGATGTCCTTCAGCTGCATGTATTCTCTAGGCGTAACCAGGGTGTAGGCTGTTCCTTCCCTTCTGGCTCTTCCTGTTCTTCCGATTCTGTGGACATAGGACTCTGTGTCCTGTGGCAGGTCATAGTTGATGACGTGGGAGATGTTCTCCACGTCGATTCCTCTTGCCGCAACGTCTGTCGCGACCAGGAACTCAAGATTCCCATCCTTGAACTTCTTCAGGGTGGAGATTCTCTGGTTCTGGTTCATGTCGCCGTGCATTCCTGCCGCGTTGTATCCTCTCTGTACCAGGGACTCGACGAGTTCGTCTACGCCTCTCTTGGTCTTACAGAAGATCAGTACGGATTCCATGTCTTCAGCATCCCTGCGCCAGCAACGGGATGCGAAACGGTCTGAGTGCTTCACTTCGAAGTAGAACTGGGAGATGGTGTTTACCGTCATCGCGTTGTTCGCGATCAGGATGTGCTCTCTGTCGTCCTTCATGTATTTCTTGGAAAGCATCTTGATCTCTTTAGGCATGGTGGCGGAGAACAGCATTGTCTGCTTCTCTTCCTTCATGTCTCTCATGATCCTCTCGATATCCTCGA
>DATISI010000470.1:0-2563 GCA_035581745.1 Clostridiaceae bacterium | reverse complement strand
ATATTCCTTCACGCCCTTGATGATCGGCATGAAGAGGGTGAGCAGTGCGACACCAATCAGGATAAGGCTGATTGGTCTGGTGAACAGGATGGAGATACTTCCATTGGACATCATGAGCGCTTTCCTCAGCTCCCTTTCTGCCATTGGCCCTAAGATGAGGGCAAGGACAATCGGGGATACCGGGAATTCCGTCTTCTCCATGACATAGCCCAGGGCACCGAAACCGAACATGACCATGACATCAAAGAAGTTGTTGTTGATGGCATAGGATCCGACGATGCAGAGGACGAAGATGACAGGCGTCAGGATATGGGATGGGATGCTGATGACCTTCGCGAAGTACTTGGCTCCGAAAAGACCGAGGATCAGCATGAAGATGTTCGCGAGCAGGAAGCCCACGAAGATCGTGTAGACCAGTCCGGCATGCTCGGTGAAGAGGAGCGGACCTGGCTGAAGTCCCTGGATCATGAGGGCACCGAGAAGGATCGCGGTTACCGCATCTCCCGGGATACCCAGGGTGAGCAGTGGAATCATCGCTCCGCCTGTGACACCATTGTTTCCAGCTTCAGGAGCCGCGATACCCTCGACGATTCCTGTCCCGAACTTCTCAGGATGCTTGGACCAGCGCTTGGCCTCGTTGTAGGAGACAAAGGCACCGATCTCGCCGCCTGCTCCTGGGATGATTCCGATCATCGTTCCGATGATTCCGCCTCTCAGGATCGAAGGCAGGATCTGTTTCATGTCCGCCTTGGAGGGCAGGACGCTTCCGACCTTCTGCACAACCAGCTTCTTTGTCAGCATGTGCTCGATGCTTGTGAAAGCCTGGGACATCGCGAAGAGTCCGATCATGACAGGAATGAAGGCGAGTCCGTTGAACAGGTTCATGTTCCCGAAGGTGAACCTGGGGAACCCTGTGACCAGGTCGATTCCGATGGTGGAGAGCAGTAGCCCGAACACGCCTGCAAGCAGACCCTTGATCATGGACTTACCCGAGATGCTCGCGATGATGCTCAGTCCGAATACCGCAAGACCGAAGAACTCCGGTGCGCTGAAGCGAAGGGCGACCTTTGCCAGCTGTGGTGAGATGAGGATCAGTGCGATGACGCTGATGAGTCCGCCTCCGAAGGAAGCCACAGCCGAGATGCCCAGCGCTCGTCCGGCTTCCCCTTTCTGGGACATGGCGAAGCCATCGAAAATCGTGGCCGCGGCAGCAGGGGTTCCAGGTGTCTTCAGAAGGATCGCCGAGATGGAGCCTCCATACATGGCACCACAATAGACACCGAGGAGCATGAGGATTCCCGTGAGGGATTCCATCTTGAAGGTGATGGGCAGGATGAGAGCAACACCCATGGTCGCGGTGAGCCCGGGAAGGGATCCGATGGCGATACCGATCATGACACCAAGGATCAGAAGGGCGATGATTTCAAACGAAAGTACGTTGAGGAAACCTTGTGCTAATAATTCAATCATTTAATCCTCCTATCCGATGAACATCCCGCTTGGAATGGGTACCAAGAGGACGATCCTGAAAACGACATAGATCATGGAAGTTGCGAGTACCGAGATGAGAGCGGATTTGAGATAATTGCGTTTGGGCGAGAGATACGAGATCACGATGAACAGGAACAGTACCGTCGATACGAGGAATCCCAGGATGTTGAAGACCAGAAGGTACACCAGGATGATTCCCATCGTGATGAAACTCTTCGTGGCTTCTCCGGTCAGGATACCCACAGGCCTGTTCGTCTCGTTTTTCAGTGTCGTCCCAACGAGGAGAACCAGAAGCCCAAACAGCAGGATGACCAGAAGAACGGGGAAGAAGGCCGGTCCTGTAGTGTTCTGATTGGCGAAGTCGGGAAGCTGGTTGGAAAGATACAGCACATAGGCACCAAGCATGGCCAGTAAACCTGCGATGATGAGATTGGCTCTTTTCATGTTTGTCCTCCTTGATAAAACATTGGAGAATACAGGAATACCCTGTATTCTCCTTATGATTTCAGTCTTTTTCAGTCAGATTCTTTGATTTTCAGAAATTCCAGATGTTCAATCCTACGGATCGTTCCGTTCTTTAATCTACTTCAGGGAATCGATCAGTTCTTTGAACAGCTTGTTGTCTGCCTCTATGCTTGCGGCGAAGGCATCTTTGTCAAGGATGGCGACATTCAGGCCCTGAAGTGCCATGAAGTCTGTGAATGATTTCTCTTTGGACGCTTTGGTGAAGGCATCCTCAAGGACTGCGACGACCTCAGCAGGTGTTCCCTTTGGTACAGCGACTCCTCTCCAGGTTGCGACGTTGACGTCGAATCCTTTCTCCTTGAGCGTTGGGACTTCTGGGAACTGCTTGGATCTTTCTGGTGACATGACACCGATGATCTTGAGCTCTCCAGCTTTTACCTGAGCGGCTACTTCAGCAGGGCTTACGGTTACCGCTTCGATGTGTCCACCAAGAAGTGCGGTGACGGCTGGGTTTGCACCTTCGTAAGGGATATGGTTGAAGGTCGTTCCGATTTCTTTCTCAAGAGCGAGGGCTGCAAGATGCCAGATGGCGCCTATGCCTGAGTTT
>DATISI010000469.1:0-4704 GCA_035581745.1 Clostridiaceae bacterium | reverse complement strand
GACAACCGTGGGACTCCTTCTCACCCTGATCCTCCTCTTCTCCTTCCAGGGAGAGGTCATCGTGAACAATCCGCTGCACATCCTCCTTATCGCGGTGCCTCTGGTCATCCAGACCTTCCTCATTTTCTTCATCGCTTACGGCGCATCGAGATGGGTGAAGCTTCCACATAACGTGGCCGCACCTGCAGGAATGATCGGCGCATCCAACTTCTTCGAACTCGCTGTCGCTGTCGCCATCGCCCTCTTCGGCGTCGATTCGCCAGCGGTGCTTGCCACCGTCGTCGGTGTCCTCACAGAGGTCCCCGTCATGCTGATCCTTGTCAAGATCGCGAACAGCACGAAGCGCTGGTTCCCGGCAGCTGCACACACGAACGTGAGCAGGAATGCCAACTAGAGCATGACGGTTTGAATCTGGCATCACGGAAAATAATAACATTCCCGATCCTTTTGGATCGGGAATGAAGTGACGCAGAGCCCTGTGGAGAAATCCATGGGGCTCTTTTTCCGTGAATTATCCGTGGTGAGCCTATGCGCCCTGCATTCCCATGTCATATAATAGGAGTATGATTGTTCCTCTTTTAAAGAGGAAGGGAGATGGCTTCCATGTCCACGCTGAAAGAGAAAGTGAAGGATTATAATATCTTCGACAAGATCCCGATGCGCTACAGGTCCGTTGCGGTCATCCTTCTGACCGCACTTAACCTCGTCATCATCAATTTCTTCCTTCCGGGGGCGAAGAGCTGGTACTGGGTCACCGGACTGGACATCGCGACCATGCTGTCCTTCTTCGCCTATTTCTACCTGCATCTCAGGAAGCGGGAGAATTATGCGCTCATCGCGACGGCGTTCCTGTTCTACATCTCGATCATCCTCGTGGCCTCCTCGGCACTCTATGCGATATTCCGCTTCACGGCTTTCGCGAAGGAGATCGATATCGAGGCGTATTTCAGGGAGAACGAGGAGCAGGGCATGTTCATCTACCTCATCATTAATTTTGTCCAGCCCATCTTCCTGCCGACACCGGAAGCCATCACCACCATGGCGGGAAGCGCGATTTTCGGACCGGGACCCGCCTTCGTGCTGGGATTCCTCGGGACACTCAGCGGCATCCTGTTCATGTACACCCTGGTGAGGTTCTTCGGAGAAAGGATCATCCGGAGTGTGGTGAAGGAGAAGAACCTGCAAAAATTCAACAAATATATCCGGAAACAGGAGATCCTGTTCCTCAGCATCTTCTTCATCTTTCCCGTCGTCTCCGACGAAGTCGTTGTCCTGGGTTCGGTCCTTGCAGGGATCCGCTTCCGCAGCTTCTTCATCGTCGCGACCATCGCGAAGCTCATCACCCAGTTCATCTACAGCTACTCCGCGGCATCAGGCATCCTGCTTGGGGTATCCGGGACCAGGCTTGTCGTCATCCAGTTCATCCTGTTCTTCGCACTCGTCGTCTGGAAAATCCTGGCCTCGGTCGCAAGGACGAGCAGGGAGCGACACCGGGAGGAAACCCTCAAATAAGGCTCAGGATTCCTGGGGAAGTGGATAAGCTGAACGGGATACCGATCTACAAGAAAGCGGAACGTAATGATTCATATAAGAAAGAATAGGTCATCGAACCATGAAAAGAAGTAACCATGAGAGAAAAAGGCCTGAATACGGCAGCTTGCCGGATTCATGAGAATGGAGAGGAATATGAGGATTGAAGAACTGTCCGTCAGGACACTGAAAGAAGACAATAGTCTGAAGATACAGGATGAGGAGAACCTGCTTATCCGTGGAGGGTTTGTCCGGAAGACCGGTGGGAAGCTCTACCATACGGAGCTCGGGATGATGGTCATGGAGAACATCCGGAACCAGGTGGGGAGAATTCTCCTGGAACATGGATTCAGGAACCTTGGGATCGAAGGCTCCATGGACCTGCGCGAAGTCAGGGACAGCCTGCATGACTACCTGAAGTCCGGAATCTCTTCCTACAGGGACCTTCCCTTAGGACTGGCCTACTGGGGTCAGGTGAGGTACAGCCGCCAGGCGAAGGACAGTCTTTGGCTGAGAAGTCACGAGGAGACCGTGGTCCTGGCTGACCTTCCCTTAGAAGGACAGGGCAGACTGAGAAGCGCAATAGAGGCGGTCCTGAAGATGTTTGGCCTTGAGGACACCATCCAGGGGGATGAGGTCTTCCTCTTCCATGAGGGAAGTGGAAAAGGGCCGGACTGGCTGTATGCGGAGCGGGAAGGGAACCAGGAGGATAAAGGAAGTACCCATGCTGTGGGAAGTGTCCGTAAGGTGCTGACCAAGGATGTCCGCACCATAAAGGAGCTCATGACCTGTTTTGACTGCGGTGCGGATGCGGTCCTGAAGACCATCCTCTTCACTTATAACGATGAGCGCTATGCCGTCGTGCTGCCGGGAAACCATGATGTGGATGAGGAGAAGGTGAAAGCCTTCCTGGACATCACGGACAGCGCATTCCAGACCATGGACGAGGCGACCATCCGGAGCGTCACCGGTGCGGAGCCTGGCTATTCAGGCCCAGTGGGGCTGAAAGGGGTGAAGATCCTGGTGGACCAGTCCGTCAGGACAGGAACAGGGTATTATACCGGAGCGAACCTGACGGACCATCATCTGGCCGATGTCAGCTATGGCCGGGACTTCACCGGAGAGAAAGGGGATTTCGCCAAAGTCAGGGGAGGCAGGTCAGGCTATGTCCTGGGCAGGATGAAGCCTATGAAGGAAGCGATCCGCTTCAGGAAAGAGGATGACAGCCTGGCAGCCGCAAAACCGGAATGGGGATACCTTAACCTCAGCCGCATCATGCTCGCCATCTGCAGGGTAAGGCTGGACGACATCGGAATCGACCTTCCTAAGGAAATCGCACCTTTCGAAGTGGCTGTCCTTCCACTGGATACCCGTGATGAGGACCTCGTCATGAAAGCGGAGGCCCTGCATGGAGGCCTTGCGGCACTGGGTTTCCGGACCCTCCTCGATGCCCGGAACTCGAGATTCGGCGTGAAGCTGAAAGACTGTGACCTCTTCTCGATAAGGAAGCGCGTCCTTGTCGGACGCAGGCAGGATGAGGGCTTTTACGAACTGAAAGACAGGAGCGGTGAAGTCGTCGTGGTAAACTTGGAGGAATTAGTGGAAATCCTTCGGTCTTAGGTGGTAAAATGGATAAGAAATATCTGGTCAGACGAAAGACTATAAGAACAAGGAGGAAATGCAGGTGAAGGTATATAATACTTTGACTCGGAAAAAGGAAGAATTTATCCCGATAGAAGAAGGAAAGGTGAAAATGTATGTCTGCGGACCTACGGTATACAACCTGTTCCACATCGGAAACGCAAGGACCTTCATCATTTTTGACACCGTAAGGAAGTATTTGGAATACAGAGGTTATGAGGTCAGGTTCGTGCAGAACTTCACAGATATCGACGATAAGATGATCAAGAAGGCCAACGACACCGGCACGACGGTGAAGAATCTTGGCGACCACTATATCACGGAGTACTATAAGGACGCGGACGCCCTAAAGATCAAGCGGGCGACAGTGAATCCAAGGGCTACCGAGTATATCAGCCAGATGGTGAAATTCATCTCTGAACTGATTGAGAAGGGCTATGCCTACGAGATGCACGGAGACGTCTATTTCGCGACCAAGAAGTTCAATGAATACGGAAAGCTGTCCGGACAGAACCTGGATGACCTCCAGTCCGGTGCAAGGATAGAAGTGGACGAGCGCAAGCAGGATCCGATGGATTTCGCGCTCTGGAAGACTTCGAAAGAGAATGAACCTTCATGGGAGAGTCCATGGGGACCTGGAAGACCAGGCTGGCACATTGAATGCTCCTGCATGGCCTTCGACCTCCTGGGTGAGACCATAGACATCCATGCCGGCGGCACGGACCTTGTCTTCCCTCACCATGAGAACGAGATCGCACAGTCAGAGAGCAGGACGGGGAAGACCTTCGCACACTACTGGCTCCATGGCGCTTTCGTCAACGTGGACAACAGGAAGATGAGCAAGTCCCTGAACAACTTCTTCACGGCAAGAGAGATCCTGGAACGATACGACAGCGAAGTCGTGAGACTGTTCATGCTCTCCGGGCACTACAGGACTCAGATCAACTTCACCGTTGAACTCCTGGATTCCGCGAAAGCCTCACTCGACAGGATGTACAACGGTCTCTCCAGACTGAACGGCTTCCTGAAGAATGAGAAGGAGAAGATGGATGAGAAGGACGAAGAGACAAAGAAAATCCTGCTCGCCTACAAGGACAGGTACATCGAGAAGATGGATGACGACTTCAACACTGCAGACGCCATTTCCGTTATCTTTGAACTGATCCGGGAGATGAACATCAGGATCGATGAGAATTACTCGAAGGAGATCGTGACATTCGCCATGGACCTCCTGAAGGAACTTGGAGATCCAATCGGCATCATGCAGAATCCGCTTGGCGGAACGCTGGAAGCTGAAGTCGAAGCCCTCATCGAGGAAAGGCAGAAGGCAAGGAAAGAGAAGAACTTCGCCCTTTCAGACAAGATCAGGGATGAGCTCGCAGCCAAAGGTATCGTCCTGGAGGATACGCCACAGGGCGTCAGATGGTCGCTCAGGAAGTAAGACAGGGGAGCGGAGACAGGCCTTTGCCTGTATCAACCTTCTTCCTATAAAGTGGATTCCTCCCTTTCCCTTATAAAGGGAACGGGGGGACT
>DATISI010000468.1:0-7391 GCA_035581745.1 Clostridiaceae bacterium | reverse complement strand
GCTCGATCCCCAGCAGGGAGTTCGGCATGATCTCTTCATAATCCGTGCATTTGAACTGTTTTCCAAAGGTCGCGTGGGTGATCCACTCCCCTTTCAGTTTCAGGGTCTGCCCAAGGGAAACAAAAGGAAAGATCCCCACTGCCACGTGAAGGTCCTTCTCATCCTCTATACGAAGAACGCAGTAAGCGTTCTCTTCATTCTGAAAAATGACATCCCTGACGATGCCTTCCAAATTCTCCATTTCGTGCTCCAATACTGATGTTGATACTCCTATCATAATGCATTCACCCGAATGTTTCCATTACTTTAGTCCAACATTATTTTCTTTACATTATTATACCGGTCCAGGTCAAATCTAAACAGCCACGATCCAGCAGGCGGTGTCACAAAAACGTTTATGGGAAGTCCTCCCCTGGTCCTGTCACCAGGATGGAAAATCCCTGGCAGGATTTTTCACGCAAATCCACCAAATGGTTTATAATGAAGGTAGCTAAAGGTCCTCTTCCATTCCTTCACTGTCCTTTTAACCAGGACAGTGAAAATCAGGGATCATCGAAAGAAGGGAACCAGGAACAAATTTAAATGATGAGGTGATAATGTGCTATTTCGGAATTTCAGGATCATCTATCCCGACAGGATCGAGACGGGAGATTTGCAGGTCCAGAACGGAAAGATCACAAGGATCGGCAATATCGATACAGAAGACCAGGAAGGTGTGCTGGAGGGGAACGGACGCTACCTGTCTCCCGGTTTCATTGACATCCATATCCACGGTGCGGGCGGAAAGGATACCATGGAGGGCACGTTTGATGCCCTGAACACGATATCGGAAGTCCTCGCGACCCATGGCACCACGTCTTTCCTCCCAACCACCATGACCATGGGTGTCGAAGCCATCCGGACGGCCATCGCAGCCGCTGCGGATGCCATGGGCAGGACCAAGGGGGCAGCCATCATCGGTGTCCATCTTGAAGGCCCTTTCATCAGCAGCAACGCCATCGGTGCCCAGAATCCCAACTATGTGAAGTCCCCGGATATCGCTTCCTATGAGGAAATGACACGCGGACACGGAGACATCGTCCGCAACATCACGCTCGCTCCGGAAGCGGAAGGTGCAAAAGAGCTGATCCCCTATCTTCGCGAGCGGGGCGTCAACGTCTCCATCGGCCATACCAAGGCGACCTACGAGGAAGCCATGGAAGGCATCCGCCTGGGATGCAACCATTCCACACACCTCTTCAATGCCATGACACCCATGACCCACCGTGCTCCCGGCGTTGTCGGTGCGATTTTCGATTCAGACATCACGACGGAGACAATCTCCGACGGAATCCATATCGCCTATCCTGTCCTCCGGATGGCGTACCGACAGAAGACCAGCGACAGGGTGCTTCTCGTCACGGATGCCATGGAAGCCTGCGGCATGCCGGAGGGGACCTACTCCCTGGGCGGTCAGGATGTCATCACGAAGGACGGAGCCGCGAGGCTGAGGTCCGGAGCCCTGGCGGGTTCCATCCTCACCATGGACCAGGCGGTCAGGAACGTCCTGAAGAATACCTCACTTCCCCTTCACGAGATTGTCAAGATGGCTTCCCTCAACGGAGCTGTCTTCGCAAAGGTCGATGACCGCAAAGGCAGGATCGCAGAGGGCTATGATGCCGACCTCGTCATCTTTGACGAGGAGATCCATGTCGACCACGTCTTCATCGAAGGAAGGCAGTATAGATAACCCCAACGAAACTGTCCTCAAAAGACATGACCAGCACTTCTGGCCATGTCTTTTCACGTATCCAGAGCCAATGTCTCCATTTTGATGCCATGGCCAGGTCAGGCCATGATAGAATGGAATCAGGAATAGAATGCAAACCCAGGGAGAGACAGCCTTCAGCCATGCATCCACACCCGGGCTTTCCCTGTTTATTCATCTGATCACCATCATATTTTTACCCAGTCTTCAATCGGAAAGGATGTGAATGGAATGTGCCATGACGGCATGTTCCCGATTATGAAAGCCATAGAAAAAGTGAAGAATTCCATACTCGGTCTGAGGCACAGTGTTGAACGCTATCCCCTCACCCTGATCCTTTCCACCATCCTGTTCATCCTCCTCATCTGGATGAACGAGATCCGGGACACCAGTCCGGATTCCGTCAAAGAACTGGTCAGATATGCGATGACCCTCGGCCTGTCCCTTCCCCTCAGCATCTCCATCGCCCATCTGAACGAGGGCGTATTCCACAAGAAATCCGCATACCAGATGGCCGCTTTCGCGACCGGTGCTGTGCTGCTCATCCTCGCCTACATCTTCCTGACAAAGGATATGGACATGGTCGATGGGATCCGGTACACGGGCACCATGCTCCTCTTCATCCTGAGCGTCTTCTTCACACAGCGGCTGGACAATCAACGCAACTATGAGACCTACGTCATCAGGGTCTTCTATGCCATCTTCCTTACCGCCCTGTACGCAGGCGTCCTGTATTTTGGAATCTCTGCCATCATCTTCACCATAGACAACCTCTTCGATGCGAACATCGATTCCAAATACTACTATTACAGCTTCCTCTTTGTCTCTCTCCTCTTCGGACTTTCGATGTTCCTGTCGAAACTTCCGAAAGTAGGTGACACATTTGAGGACCATAATTATTCCAGGGCACTCCGTGTGCTCCTGCTCTACATCGTCATCCCGCTCATCACGATCTATACCGGCATCCTCTATGTCTATTTCGCAAAAATCATCTTTACCCAGGTCTGGCCGAGAGGTCTTGTCTCCAATCTGGTCCTGTGGTACTCTGCGGTTTCTGCAGCAGTCATCTTCTTCATCACACCAGTGCTTGAGGATTATGGTGTCGCGAAACTCTTCCGGAATTTCTTCCCCAAGCTCGTCCTCCCCATCCTCGCCATGATGTTCGTGTCCATCGGCCTGAGAATCGGACAGTATGGCGTCACGGAGAACCGTTACTACGTTGTCCTTCTCGGCATCTGGGTCCTGGTCGCCATGATGTACTTCAATCTGAGAAAGAACCTGAAGAACATCTTCCTGCCCGTCTCCCTCGCGGTCTTTATCCTCATCTCCCTCTATGGGCCGCTGAGCAGCTTCTCGGTCTCTGGTCTCAGCCAGAATGCCAGGTTCAGAACCATCCTCGAGAACAACGGAATGCTCGTCAATGGCACAGTGACCGCCTCTTCCACAGTGCCTGAGGCAGACAGGAAGGAACTCAGCAACATCATCGAATACTTCAGCAGCAGAGACCTTGAACGGCTCAACTATGTCGAACCCGGTTTCAGCGTGTCGGAAATGGAGGAGGTCTTCGGATTCCCTTATGAACCTCGATACGGGTATGAAGGCTCAGAGAATTTCTACTTCTACCATGAGAACCAGAACGAGCCTGTCGAGGTTTCAGGATACGATTTCTACCTCAACACCTCCACCTACAACACCCCGATTCCAGACATCGGGGATGTCACCCTCAACTATTCGAGGACAACCGGAATCCTGACGTTCAGTGATGCTTCAGGCATCCTCCTCGAAGTGGATTTCAACACCTACATGAACACCCTGAAAGAGCGGACAGAGACCGGCTCCTTCAACGAGAAATCCATGCTCACCCTGGAGCAGGTGACCTTCACGGAGCAGAATGACAGGCTGGACGTGAAGTTCGTCATCTACAACATGAACGGCATCATGCGAGGAGACACTCTGGAGGTCGAAGGATCAAGTTTCCTTGTCTTCATGCGAAAGGTCAGATGACAGATACCCCGATAACCCATACAGGAGTGGACAGGCCGTAATGACGCCTGGCCACTCCTTTTCCTTGCATCTCGCAGCATTGCCCAAAATCGCGAGGAATCCCTCGGAATTCTCTACCTGTCCCATAGGCTTCTACGATACCCCAAGAGGCCCAGCCAATCGGCAGGCTTTCCTGCGATATGAAAAACACCCCCGGTCCGGGCCTTCTCCTAAAGAAGTGTCCAGTCGGGGGTGCTCTTCATGCGTTTATCTTTGTCTGTCCATCTGTCCTTCAGGACAGGATGGAGCAGAAAGCTTCATCTGTATCAAACCTGTGTCATCATTAGGAAATTAAAGGTAGGACTTGATCTCGTCAACCTTGTCCAGTCTCTCCCAGGTCAGGTCAAGGTCAGTACGGCCGAAGTGGCCATAAGCGGCGATGTTCCTGTAGATTGGCTTCCTGAGGTCCAGGTCTCGGATGATTGCGCCCGGCCTTAGGTCGAACACTTTTCCGATGATCTCGATGATCTTGTCATCTTCGATCTTGCCTGTTCCGAAAGTGAATACTTCCACGGAAACCGGCTTCGCCACACCGATGGCATAGGCGAGCTCGACTTCGAGCTTGTCCGCGACGCCAGCAGCGACAAGGTTCTTCGCGACCCATCTTGCAGCATAGGCTCCGGACCTGTCCACCTTCGTGGGATCCTTTCCTGAGAAGGCTCCGCCTCCATGTCTGCCGTATCCGCCATAGGTGTCAACGATGATCTTCCTTCCAGTAAGGCCTGAATCTCCTCCAGGTCCTCCGATGACGAACCGTCCAGTAGGATTGATGTAATACTTGGTGTTCTCGTCCATCAGTTCCGCAGGGATGATCGCGTTGATCACGTGCTCCTTGATGTCCCTGACGATTTCCTCATGCTCGACCACCGGACTGTGCTGTGTGGAGACGACGATGGTATCCACCCTTACCGGGATGTTGTCCTCGTACTCCACGGTGACCTGTGTCTTGCCGTCGGGTCTGAGGTAGGACAGGGTGCCGTCTTTCCTGACATCAGAAAGACGCTTTGCAAGCTTTGAGGCTAGAGAGATTGGCATAGGCATGAATTCTTCGGTCTCGTTGGATGCATATCCGAACATCATCCCCTGGTCTCCCGCGCCGATCTTCTCCACTTCGGATTCTCCATGTCCCCTGGTCTCCAGGGCATCGTTGACGCCCTGTGCGATATCCGGAGACTGTTCATTGATGGAAGTGAGGACAGCGCAGGTCTCCGCATCGAATCCGTACTTCGCACGGACATAACCGATCTCTGTGACTGTCTTCCTGACCACCTTGGGGATATCCACGTAGCAGCTTGTGGTGATTTCACCCATGACCAGCACCATGCCTGTCGTGACCGCGGTTTCACAAGCGACACGGGCCATAGGGTCCTGCTCCAATATGGTATCGAGGATGGCATCGGAAATCTGGTCGCAGATCTTATCGGGATGCCCCTCCGTAACGGATTCTGATGTGAATAGTCTTCTCATAGTTACCTCCTAAAAAAAAATAAGCCTCTTCAGCATAAGAAGAGGTGTTTTGTAGTCACTTCTCTCTTATCTCGCAGATTTACTGCAGGAATTGGCACCACGTATCTCTACAGGTTGCCGGGTTTCACAGGGCCCATTCCCTCCACCTCTCTTGATAAGAGTATCTATTCAATTTTGGCATAAAAAAAGACAGTTTAGTGTGAACACCTTTTGTCTTTTAATGGTGGAGGAGAGTGGATTCGAACCACTGAAGCTGAAAGCAACAGATTTACAGTCTGCCCCCTTTGGCCGCTCGGGAACTCCTCCGTATGTGCAGCACAATAACTGCAGTTTATATGTTACATGAGGTTCCTTCTTTTGTCAACATCATATTGACGGAAAGATAAACCTGGGATTGGTGCACCTTCATGACCAGAAGGACCGAAGGATAATGGTGGAGGAGAGTGGATTCGAACCACTGAAGCTGAAAGCAACAGATTTACAGTCTGCCCCCTTTGGCCGCTCGGGAACTCCTCCCCGCAGGTCGGTCTCACTGACCGACATAGACTAGTATACTGAGAAAAAGAGGAAGTTTCAAGTGATTTCTCGTATTTCACCCGAGAAAATTTCAGTCCTGGCGCGGCCTCCACGCCTCATTTTCCTGATAGACCTTATGTCCCAAAGGAAATCAAATCTCCCCTTTTCCAGATAGCGACCGAACGTGGAACGCAGAAAAGTCCGCCATGCGTCTCACTCCAAAAAAGACTTCAACCGCATCAAGGATGCGTTCAGACGCCCTGCCGTCACCGTAAGGATGGCTCCCATTGACCATGACGTTATAGGCATCCTCATCATCAAGCATCCTCAGCACCTCTCTCACGATGTCTGCAGCCTCTGTGCCGACCAGCCGGACCACTCCGGCATCAACTGCCTCAGTCCGCTCCGTCACTGCTCTCAGGACGAGTACAGGCTTTCCAAGGTATGGCGCCTCTTCCTGGATCCCGCCAGAATCCGTCAGGATCAGATGGCTTCTCGCCATCAGGTTATGCGTCTCGATGATATCGAGGGCGGGCAGCAGATGAACCCTGTCCGTTCCCGCAAGGATCCCCTTCACCGTATCAAGGACACGAGGATTGGGATGCATGAGGTAGATGATCTCGACATCTTCCCTCTGCGCAATCGTCGCAAGGGCACGGGAGATGCTTTCAATTCCCGATTCCAGGTTCTCTCTCCGATGGGCGGTGACCATGATCACCTTTTTATTGAAATCAATCTTCTTCAGCATGTCCGACTGGAACACATAATCCGGTTTCACCGTGTTCTTCATGGCATCGATCACCGTGTTCCCGGTGACAAAGATGTCTTTGGACGGGATTCCCTCGTGAATGAGGTTCTTCTGCGCGGTCTCGGTGGGGGCGAAATGGATATCCGACAGTCTCGCGGTCAGCGTCCGGTTCATCTCTTCCGGGTACGGCGAATAGCGGTCATAGGTCCTGAGCCCCGCCTCGACGTGTCCCACTGGGACCTTCTCATAGAAGGCCGCAAGCGCCGCAGCCATGCTGGTCGTGGTGTCCCCATGGACCAGGACGATATCAGGCTTCTCCTTCCGGACGATCCCGTTGATCCCCTCGAGGACGGAAGTCGTGATATGGGACAGACTCTGTCTCCCTTCCATGATATCCAGGTCATAGTCATAGCCCACCCCGAAAGCCGTCAGGACACTCTTCAGGAGTTCCCGGTGCTGGCCGGTCAGGGCAACCACGGATTCTATGCCGGGCCGTTTCCTCATCTCAAGGATCAGCGGAGCCATCTTGATGGCTTCCGGCCTGGTTCCAAACACACTCAGTATCTTCATCTCTCTCCTCCAGTAGGACACCGCTTCCTCGCCTGTCCCATCTTATGGTCGTCATATGGTAAGGAGGAAACCCCGCAAGGCGATGCCTCAGGGGAGTTTCCTCCGTCTTCTTTCATGATGATGGCCTCTCCATGGCATGCTGCCCTGGGAAGCTGGTTCTATTTGGTACCGAAGAGCCTGTCTCCAGCATCGCCAAGACCTGGGACGATGTAGCCGTGCTCATTCAGCTTCTCATCGATCGCGGCAAGGTAGATGTCGACGTCAGGATGAGCGGCTGTAAGATGGGCAATCCCTTCTGGT
>DATISI010000467.1:0-1999 GCA_035581745.1 Clostridiaceae bacterium | reverse complement strand
GATTGCGCCAAGGTCAACTCTTCCGCCAAGAAGGTTTGTGATCTTTTCTGCTGAGGATCCTACATCGACAATCTTCATCTCGATGCCCGCAAGGTCCTGCATGATCAGGCCCTGAAGGTGGGAGTATCCGCCAAGCTCTGTTCCGTAGATGACGGTTCCTGGTGCAGCTTTTGCCTTTGTGATAAGCTCTTCGATAGTCTTGATTCCTGACTGCTTGCTGGCAACCAGTACGGTTCCCTTGTCTACAGCCGGGATGGTCGCGATGTCGAAAGCGTCCATGTTGTAGTCGATAAGTCCTGCGACTTCATTGACGATCAGCTGTCCAGTGTGGGAGAAGAGGATCATGTTTCCATCTGCTGTCGCATTCTTGACCTGTGAGGTCGCGACGCTTCCGCCACCACCAGGCATGTTGGTGATGATCATGGACTTGCCTGTGATCTTCTCGAAGTACTTCGCGAATGTCCTCGCGTTGAAGTCTGTGTCTCCACCGGCACTTGCAGTGACGATGACTTCAACTGGCTTTACTGGCCATGCCACCTCTGCAGGTGCTGAAGGTGCAGCTGGCGTTGTTGGCGCTGGTGCTGCTGGTGCTGGTGTTGCCGCACATGCGGATAGTACCCCAAGTGAAAGGACAAGAGCGGTCATTAAGGATATAGCTTTGAATTTCATAGTTGGTCTCCTTTTTGTTTATATTTATTCTTACTACTAAGAATCGCTTTGATGGCATCCTGTTCCAGCAGGAAGTGTCCTGAATGATAGGATGCTTTTGTCATGTCTTTAGGAATCGTTCCGGGCGAACGGGGGGTCCAAACCCGGAACGCTTTGTGCCTATCGGACCAGGCACGGTCTCTTGCTGTCGAACTTCCAGTCCTTGATGAGGTGCTGCATCGCAACCCCATCATCCCGGTCATGGCTGTCCATCGCATTGTAGAGTTCGTTCGCCTTCATCACCCTGTCCATGTCGATCTCGATTCCGAGACCAGGCAGTTCAGGGATCTTGATGACGCCATCCTTGATTCCGATGGAGGTCTTGCAGAGCTCCTGTCCATCCTGCCAGATGTAGTGGGTGTCCATCGCGGTGATGTTTCCCGGCGCCGCAGCGGCCGTGTGGGCGAAGATGGCGAGGGAGCTGTCAAAATGGTTGTTGGAGTGTGAACCCCAGGTCATGCCCCAGTCATTCAGGACCTGTCCGGCCCTGATGGAACCGTTCATCGTCCAGAAGTGCGGGTCGGCGAGGACGATGTCCACCGCCTTGGAGACCACGGAATGGTGGAGCTGCCTCCAGTCTGTCGCGATCATATTGGTCGCAACCTTGTGGCCTGTCGCCATCTTGTACTCCGCCATGATCTCACGGCTGGAGAATCCTTTCTCCGGTCCGCAGGGGTCCTCCACATAGGTGAGGATCCCGTGCATGTCCTTCGTCAGGTCGATGGCTTCCTTCAGGGACCAGGCTCCGTTGGGGTCGATGTTGATCCTGGCATCCGGGAAGCTCTTCTTCAGGGCACGGATGGCTTCCATCTCTTCTTCTCCCCTCAGGACGCCACCCTTCAGCTTGAAGTCCTTGAAGCCGTATTTCTCTTTGGCCGCATGGGCCTGTTCCACGATGGCTTCCGGGGTGAGTGCCACCTTTCTCCTGTTCCTGAACCAGGCATCCTTGCTTCCACGCTCATCGAGGTAGGGAAGGCTTACCTTGTCCTTGTCGGAGATGTAGAAGAGGTAGCCGAGGATGGTGATCTCGTCCCGCATCTTTCCGTCTCCGAGGAGGGAGCAGACCGGCAGGTCCATGTATTTTCCGAGAAGGTCGAGCAGTGCTGATTCCAGCGCGATTTCCGCCTTCACGACAAATTTGAGGTTCTTGAGGTCCAGGCCCTGAAGCCCTTCTCCGTCATTGTCCGACGCCCTGTAGCCGCCCATCCTCACCGCATTCACGATGTTCTTGTAGTCTCCGATCGGTTTTCCTACAACCAGGGGTCTGTAGCTTTCAAGTGCCTTTGTGATG
>DATISI010000466.1:0-3703 GCA_035581745.1 Clostridiaceae bacterium | reverse complement strand
TTCAATACTGACTTCCAGACCATTTTTGTTTCGGTTCAATTTGTTGATGGATTTCCGGGACAATAAATCAGGCCGTGGAAGGATGGCCGCAAGGATGACTGGCACCTTCTTGTCCAACTCCTCACAGGAGAGGCCAGTGTGTATATACGGGTAGAAGGACTCCGTAACGGACTGAGCTGCCTTCCGTACTATCTGGACAATCTCAAAACGCAACCCTTAGAAAGGGGAGGTGAAGGACGCAAAAAGGACCGGATCATGGAATCCGGTCCTTCAATACATTGGGGTCAGGGGTTGTTCTATCTATTTGATCCATTCACATGTTTCCTCTGGTATTGGAGTTCCTGTATGCTGCTAATCGTCAAAAGTCAGCATCAGGAACAGCAATGCCATCATGAGGAAGTAGATCCTTGATTATTCTGCCGCGATCTTGTTCAGATGGTCAGAGATAATCAATTCAGCTTCTGTAGCCGCAATAACATCTTCTACAGTGAATAAGGGGTTGATGTCTGTAAGTACAAGACCTGCCTTTGTGACTTTGATGACCGCCATTTCGGTGATGATCTCGTCTACCTGCCCTGCGGCAGTAAGTGGAAGGCTGCACTGTTTGAGGATTTTGTGAGCACCCTTAGCGGTGTGCTCCATCGCCACAATAACTTTCTTCGCTCCTGTGACAAGGTCCATGGCTCCGCCCATTCCAGGAATCATCTTGCCTGGAATCATCCAGTTCGCAAGGTTTCCCTTCTCATCGACCTGCAGCGCGCCAAGGACAGTCATGTCCACGTGGCCGCCCCGGATGATTCCGAAGGAGGTCGCTGAATCAAAGAATGATCCATGGGGGAGTATGGTGACGGGCTGTCCGCCTGCGTTGACCACGCTCGGGTCCGCGTCTTCAGCCTTTGGTGCGGCTCCCAGGCCAAGGAATCCGTTCTCTGACTGGAAGGTGACGGTGATCCCTTCAGGGACATAGTTCGCAACGGCTGTAGGAAGACCTATTCCAAGGTTGACAACGTCTCCGTCCTTCAGTTCCTTTGCGACTCTTTTGGCGATGAACTCTTTGATCTGACTCTTATCCATTAGTTATTCCCTCCATTCACGATGTATGTCACGAATATTCCTGGAGTCATAACATCATTCTGGTTGATCTCTCCGACTTCAACGACATGGTCTGTCTCCACGATGGTGATTTCCGCCGCAGTAGCCATCATGGGGTTGAAGTTCCTCTTCGCGCCTTTGTAGGTGGTGTTGCCGAACTTGTCCACGGTCTCGCCGTAGATGAGTGCGACATCAGCCTTCAGAGGAAGTTCGAGAAGGAATTCCTGTCCGTTGATGATCATCTTTTCCTTGCCTTCCTCGACGATGGTTCCGACACCCGTAGGGGTGAGGAATCCGCCAAGGCCTGCTCCGCCGGACCTGATCTGCTCTGCTAGGGTACCTTGTGGAACCAGGTTCACATCAAGTTCCTTTGCAATCATCTGTCTTCCGGTCTCCGGGTTTGTTCCAATATGGCTGACGATGACTTTCTTGAACTGCTTTGTCACGATGAGCTTGCCTACACCTTTGTCGGGGAAGGCTGTATCGTTGCAGATCAGGGTAAGGTCTTTGACTCCCTTTTCGACCAGGGCGTCGATCAGTCTCTCAGGAGACCCGGTTCCCAGGAATCCTCCGACCATGATGGTCGCTCCGTCTTGAATGTGGCTGATAGCTTCTTCAATAGTGACAATCTTATTCATGTTATCCTCCTCAGGCCGTTATTACTTCTTTACAACAAGGGCGATACCCTGTCCTCCGCCGATGCAGAGTGTGGCAAGTCCGTTCTTCGCGTCTTCTCTCTTCGCCATCTCGTGCAGAAGTGTGACAAGGATCCTTGCGCCTGATGCTCCGATCGGATGTCCGATTGCGATGGCTCCGCCGTTGACGTTTGTCTTGTCCGCGTCGAATCCAAGGGTCTGGCATACGGAAAGGGCCTGAGCTGCGAAAGCTTCGTTCGCTTCGATGAGGTCAAGGTCTTCAACCTTCATGTTTCCTTTGGCAAGTGCCTTCTCTACCGCTGGGATAGGTCCGGTTCCCATGATCTTAGGGTCAACGCCCGCGGAAGCATAGGAGACGATGGTGACAAGTGGTGTAAGTCCAAGGGCTTCACATTTCTCTTTTGACATGACAACGAGTGCCGCTGCTCCGTCATTGATTCCTGAAGCGGATCCTGCAGTTACCGTTCCGTCCTTCTTGAAGGCCGGTCTAAGTTTTGCCATGGATTCCTTTGTGGTTCCGAACTTAGGGAATTCGTCCTTGTCGACAACCTTAGGGTCGCCCTTCCTCTGTGGGATCTCGATTGCGACGATCTCGTCATCGAATCTTCCGGAAGTGATGGCAGCTTCTGCCCTGTTCTGGCTGGTTACGGCGAAATCATCCTGCTGTTCTCTGGTCAGGCCATACTGCTCGACGATGTTCTCAGCGGTGATTCCCATGTGGTAGCCGTTGAATACGTCTGTAAGGCCGTCTTTGACCATGTAGTCCTCGACGTTTCCGTCGCCCATCCTGTATCCCCATCTTGCGTTCTTGAGGAGGTAAGGGGCAGCTGACATGTTCTCTGTTCCGCCGCAGACGATGATCTCAGCGTCTCCTGCGATGATGGCCTGTGCCGCAAGGGCTACAGCCTTCAGTCCTGATCCGCAGACCTTGTTCACGGTGAAGGATGGAACCTCGATCGGGATTCCGGCGTGGATCGATACCTGTCTTGCAACGTTCTGTCCAAGTCCTGCTCCAAGCACATTTCCGAAAATCAGTTCGTCAACCATTTCGGGTTTGACATTGGCTCTCTTCAGGGCTTCCTTGACAGCGGCTGTACCCAGCATGACTGCAGATACATCCTTGAACTGTCCGCCATATGCACCAAGTGGTGTACGGACGGCACTAACAATAACTACTTCTCTCATGAATAGACCTCCTAAAATATAGTTTTTAGTCTCCCTGTCTATACAGCAAGTCCCGTGCCAAGACGACGAAAAGGGCACATGCCCGAAAAACGTTGCAAATAGGTCATTCCTGAGGTGCCCCACTCGATTTGGCACCTGATAAATCATTGACATATTGTAGCCAAAAGGATACACCTTATGGTATGATGAACGAGACATCATGTAAACCCTTTAAAATGCCTGAAAACGTTATACATGAAATTCAGGACAGGTGTAGACGGATGGATACATAATGGAAAATAGTGTAGATGATTGGATACACATGGTTATGGTGAAAAATCTGTGAATCGCAGAAATGCAGGAATTCCAAGATTTTAATTGCAAATGTTTACTAAATGTTAATAATATAACAAGGAGAAGATGGGATATGGAGGATAATAAGAAGGATATCCAGGGGAAAGAGGATGCCCAGCAGCTGAAGCTCCTGAAGGACAGTCTCAACATGCTGGAGGATATCCTGAGCTACGCTTATGAGGGATACGTCCTCGTGGATGCCGAGGCGAAGATCGTGAAGATCAACTATGAGAAGCTCCTGGGCATCCGGGAGGAAGATGTCCTCGGGAAGGACGTCCGGGATGTCCTCGAGAACACGAGGATGCATATCGTCGTGAAGACCGGAGAAAAGGAACTGAGGGATGTGCAGAGGCTACAGGGACACGACATGATCACGACCAGGATTCCCATCGTGAAGAACGGGAAGGTCATCGGTGCCGTGGGCACCGTCCTCTTCA
>DATISI010000465.1:0-5978 GCA_035581745.1 Clostridiaceae bacterium | reverse complement strand
ATCGCCTTTCTGCTCCTCCATCAGGGAAAAGTCCACACTTCTGCGATGTACTCGAACTGGTGTTCCAGTCTTGAATCTGGTCATGCTGATATCCAGGTCAAGAAGGCTCTGTACCAGGGATTTGGAGGAAGCCATTCCATTGGGTCCGGACTCATAGCTTGTCTCCCCGATGATGACCCTGCTCTTGAGATACGTTCCTGTCGCAAGGATGACAGCCTCACCGTAGAAGATGCCGCCATTCTTCGTGATGACGCCCTTGATCACCTTGTCCTCGTAGACGAGTCCGGTCACCTCAAGCTGCTTCACGGTCAGCGTCTCCACGGATTCGATGATTTTCTTCATCTCCCTCTGGTAATGCTGCTTGTCGGCCTGAGCGCGCAGCGAATGGACCGCAGGTCCTTTCGAGAGATTCAGCATCCTCGACTGGATCAGGGTCTTGTCGATATTGATTCCCATCTCGCCACCCAGCGCATCGATCTCGCGAACGAGATGACCTTTTGAGGTGCCGCCGATATTGGGGTTGCAGGGCATGAAGGCGAGGCTCTCGATGTTCATCGTGCACATCAGGGTCCGGCATCCCAGCCGGGCGGAGGCAAGTGCGGCTTCGCAGCCTGCATGACCCGCTCCGATGACAATCACATCATATTTTCCAGCATCATATGTCATATCTATTTCTCCTCTATTTTCCAATGCAAAAGTCTGAGAATATCTTGTCCACCAGGTCTTCCTGAAGGGTATCCCCCGTGATCTCACCGAAGTGGTTCCACGCAGCGTTGATGTCGATGGCAGCAAGGTCCAGGGAAATCCCACTTGCGACCGCGTCTCTCGCTTCGACCATCTTCTCTCTCGCCCGGATCAGGGCTTCCTTGTGACGGTTGTTGGTCACGGCATAATCCTCCACCTGGAGCTTTCCATGGAAGAAGAGGTCCTTGATCCTTCTCTTCAGGTCATCAATCCCGAACCCGTTCAGGGCAGAGATGCTGATGGCATCCGTAAGGTCCACTGCGCTGTAATCCATTCGCTCCTCAAGGTCTGTCTTGTTCAGCAGGGTGATCCGCTTCCGGTCACCGATGTAGGCAAGGATGTCGAGGTCTTCCTGGTCAAGCGGCCTGGACTTGTCGAGCAGGAGGACAACAAGGTCAGCCTGGTCAAGCTTCTCCTTTGACCTGTCCACTCCGATCCGCTCCACAACATCCTCGGTCTCCCGGATGCCTGCCGTATCGGTCAGGACCACAGGGATGCCGTCAATGTTGAGATACTCCTCGATCACGTCCCTTGTCGTCCCTGGGACATCGGTCACGATCGCACGGTTCTCCATGAGCAGGGCATTGAGCAGGGAAGACTTGCCCACGTTGGGCTTTCCGATGATGACGACCTTCAGTCCATCGCGGATGATCTTTCCCTCCTCCGAGGTCATGAGCAGCCTGTCGACACGCTGGACAAGTCCGTCCAGTTTCCCTTTCACTTCCTCCCCGGTCGTGAACTCGAGGTCCTCTTCCGGGAAATCGACAGTGACTTCGATGAAGGCCAGGATGTTGAGGAGGGCATTCCGGACTTCCCGGATCTCTCCCGACAGCTTTCCTTCGCTCTGGGAAATCGCAGCCTTCATGGACAGCTCCGTCTTGGAATTGATGATGTCGATGACCGCTTCCGCCTGGCTGAGGTCGAGCCTTCCATTGAGGAAAGCACGCTTCGTGAACTCACCGGGTTCCGCGGGTCTCGCACCGGCAAGGAAGAGGGTGCGCAGTACACGCTCAGAGGGCACTCTGCCGCCATGGCAGTTGATCTCCACCACATCTTCGGCCGTGAAGCTCCTGGGTCCTTTGAAGTAGCTTACAATGACCTCGTCGATGTGTTCACGGGTATCGATGTCCACGATGTGTCCGTAACCCAGGGTCCAGGGTTTCATGTCCATGAAGTCCTTGCCATTTTTCAGCCTGAATATCCTGCTGGTGATCTCTTTGGATTTCTCCCCAGAAATCTTTATTATCGAAACACCGCTTTCTCCCACAGCTGTGGAGATCGCGGCAATGGTATCAAATTCTCTCATTTCTTCCTCCTTGGACAGTCTGCCTGGTCTTTCACACGTTCGTCCATCGCTTTGATATGGCTTTAATTATAGCGTCTTCCGTGGGAATTGACACGGAATTTCTGCATTCCAGCCCGGAATCCGGGCTGGGCTGGCTGGCTCCAAGCCGGTTCGCCTGCACCCAGGCTTTCCTGTATGGATCATCCGGTAGGGGAGAGCTGCTTCTTTCCTTGCCATGATGGCATGTCTCCATGGTCCTGACGCACAGCACGTTGTCTCCAAGTTGTGTTCATCCTGTATTTCTCTTTCCTCTCCCATGAGCAGCCTATGTTCCAGTCCGCTTCTTTCTGCGATAAGAATCACGCCAGAGCACTCCGGAGGACCGGCCTCTCTTAGTAACTTAGCGCTTCCTCTGAGGGCTCATTCCGAATCATCATCATAAAAAAAGCCTGAGATTTAACTCAGGCTGTAAGGTTACTTTTCAAGTTCCACGACGACTCTTCTGAAGGGTTCATCTCCTATGCTGTAGGTCTTGATCTTGTCAGCACCCTGCAGGGAGGAATGGATGATTCTTCTTTCATAAGGATTCATCGGTTCAAGTTTCATTGATCTTCCGTATTTCCTGACCTTGTAGGCTGTCTTGTCGGCAAGCCTCTTGAGGGTCTCTTCCCGTTTCATCCTGTAGCCTTCGGTATCGAGAATCACCCGCTTGTATTCATTTCCCTTGTTCACGACAAGGCTGGTAAGATACTGCAGGGAATCCAGGGTTTCACCCCTGTAACCGATGATGAGTCCCATCTTGGGACCGGAGAGATTGATCTTCAGGATTTCGGCTTCTTCTTTGACTTCGATATCCGCAACAATCTCCATGGCATCAAGCACGCCGCCGAGGAATCTCTTCGCTTCGTCGATGGCAGTCTTTTTCACGGTCACACGGATCATCGCAGGTTTTGCGCCAAAGAGGCCCAAAAGTCCTTTGCTTCCTTCTTCTACAACTTCGAAGTCCACTCTGTCCTTGGGAACATCAAGTTCCTTCAAGGCATTCGCCAGAGCTTCCTCTACGTTCTTTCCTGAAAACTCCAAAACTTTCATATCAATACCACCTTATCCGGTAATTATACTTTTTCTTTTTCCATCGACCTGAGGATCAGACCCTGTATGATTCTGAAGATATTACCCGTTATCCAGTAAAGGCCTAGTGCGGCCGTGGAGGTGTAGGTGAAGAATCCGAACATCAGGGACATGCTGTAGTTCATCATGTTTGTCTGCTTTGTCGTCGCGTCATTCCTTACCGCCTTGTTCTTGCTCTGGCTGACGTAAGTCGAAAGGATCATGGATCCTACGGACAGGATGGCGAGGATGATGTTTCCTGTACCACCAAGGTCTGGAATAAGGGGAGTGAAGCCGATTCCTGCGATGGAACCTTCAGCGGCAAGCCTTCTGAAGACACTGAACATCGCGATGAAGATCGGATAGGTAAGAAGCAGCGGAAGACATCCGCCCATCATGTTGACGTTGTTGTCCTTGTAAAGCTTCATGGTCATTTCCTGGAGCTTCACCTTGTCATTCTTGTATTTCTCCTGAAGCTTCTTGAGCTCCGGCTGAATGGCCTGGGTCTTCTTCATCGTCTTGATCTGCTTGTAGTTCACCGGAAACAGGATCAGGTTGAACATGATCGTGAATATGATGATGGTCACACCCCACTGGTTTCCCGGAGATGAGACGAACTGGTCAACAAAAGACTTGATGATATGGAAGATATTTATAAATAATAGGTTTAATGGCTCTAGCAACTTCATACCTCCATGGTATTCTTAAATACTTTATTTGAGTGGGTCAAAATAGTCTCCCTTATGATAGGGATGGCATTTCATGATTCTTCGTATGGAAAGGTAGGAGCCTTTAAGCGCCCCATATTTCTCCACCGCTTCCAGTGCATACTGCGAGCAGGTAGGGGAGAACCTACAGCTAGGTTCTTTCATGGGAGAAATATACTTCCTGTAGAACCTTATTCCCTTAATTACTATTAATTTCATCCTTAATCAGACCTGCCTTCTTAAAAAGACTGAGCATGGCTTTTTCCATGTCCGCATAGGACTTGTCCTTGCTGGCAGTTCGAGCGACAAACACAAAGTCATAGCCTTCGACGAATTTGTCCTTATTCAGCCTGAACGCTTCGCTGATCAATCTTTTCACCCGGCTTCTGATGACACTTTTACCAACTTTCTTACTTACCGATATCCCTACTCTGCTGTATTTCTCATTATCCAGGACATTGTACCTGTTCTTGTTGATGTACAATACCAGCAGATAATTTGAAAAGGACTTCCCTCTCCTGTACACATTACGAAATTCATTATTCTTTCTGATCTTTTCATGTTTCTTCATGGAGATAGTAATCCTTTCAGCTTAACTGCAGAAAAAGGCCACTGTAAGCGGCCTTAAGCTGATAATCTTGCTCTTCCCTTAAGTCTTCTTCTTTTGAGAACGTTTCTACCACTCTTCGTAGCCATTCTCTTTCTGAAGCCATGCTCTTTCTTTCTCTGCTTCACTTTAGGCTGGTATGTCATAAACATATTAGACACCCCCCTTCTATAATATTCCTCGTTCGGTACGGTTGTTTCCTTAATTATATTAGAACGCCAATAAGGATTTAATAATTAAGATTTACTGTTATATTATACTCATGTAAAAGTTTCGTGTCAAGAAATCCAGTAACAATCACATTTAATGTTTTTAGCCCATTATATTTGTGGATAACTTGTTGAACTGGGTAAAATTTATATGCTATTATAGTATAGACCTGTTGATAACTCTTGAAAACCCACAGACTTATCCACAACTGTTGATAAACCTGTGCATAAGTTGTTTATGATCAGGTGACTAATTTTGCCAGGGTCCCAGGAATCCATAGATGCCAACGCTTTCCACCTGTTTAAGAATGTGACTCATTTCGGGGTCGGGTGTTCATTTTTTAGCCCATAATCCGCTTATAAACATTCTTAACATCATGTTGATCAGACTTTTCAACATGATAATTTTATCGCCTTTTTCCTGTTTACAGTCTGTAGACAAACTGTGGATGATTTTTCATGGTTTTTTATTTCATATATACAATGTAAGATTTATTTTTTTATTTATTTAGGAGGAAACGATTTATGGATACCCAACTGAAAGAGACCTGGGAAAAAATACTCAAAGTACTGAAGGTCGAGATCATGTCCGAGGTAAGCTACAATACCTGGATTGCGGAGCTTAATCCGATTGGCCTCAAGGACGGGGTATTTTATATCGATGTTCCCAACGAACTCACCCTGGACATCCTCAAGCAGCGATACAAGCTCCTGATCAAGGAATCCATCAAGCATGTCGTGAACAAGGATATCGAGATCGAATATGTCATCGGCGGGATGCCTGCGGAAGCCCCTATAATAAAGGAAGAGACCAAACCCGTCACAGATGTGGCGAAAGAGGTCACAGGAACCCTCAACACCAAGTATACCTTTGACTCCTTTGTCATCGGTAACTCCAACCGGTTCGCCCATGCCGCCTCCGTCGCGGTAGCCGAATCCCCGGCGAATGCCTACAATCCACTCTTCCTCTATGGAGGCGTCGGACTTGGAAAGACCCATCTCATGCACGCCATCGGCCATCATATCCTCATGGGGAATCCGAAAGCGAACGTGGTCTATGTGTCTTCGGAGAAGTTCACGAACGAGCTGATCAATTCCATCCGTTATGACAAGAACGCCGAGTTCCGTAACAAGTACAGGAACGTCGATGTCCTTCTCGTGGATGACATCCAGTTCATCGCAGGGAAGGAGAGCACCCAGGAAGAGTTCTTCCACACCTTCAATGAACTGTACGAGGCAAGGAAGCAGATCATCATCTCTAGTGACCGACCGCCGAACGAGATTCCTACCCTGGAGGACAGGCTCCGGACGAGATT
>DATISI010000464.1:0-8453 GCA_035581745.1 Clostridiaceae bacterium | reverse complement strand
GGCGGCGGAATCTCGAACCTCATCGGGACTGGCGGACGCGACCTCTCGAAAGAAGTCGGAGGCATCATGATGCTGGACGGCATCAGAGCTCTCCAGGAGGACCCATCGACAGACGTCATCATCCTCGTCTCCAAGCCACCTGCGAAGGAAGTGGCGAACAGGATCTATGCGGAAGTCGCAAAGAGCGCGAAGCCTGTCGTCATCTGCTTCATCGGAGGAGACCAGAAGGAGATCGAAGCTTCCGGCGCGGTCTATGCGAAGACGACCAAGCAGGCAGCCCTGAAAGCCGTCGTGCTGTCGGGTGTCCCGGAGGAATCCATCAACAAGCATGCACTGAACCTTCCCCTGGTTGAAGAGATCAAGGCGAAGCTCAGTCCGGAGCAGAGATACATCAGAGGCCTCTTCTGCGGGGGAACCATCTGTGAGGAGGTAGCCTCCCTCATCAGGGAATCCTTCGATGACGTGTATACGAACATCGCGAAGGATCCGGTCTACAGGCTGGACAATGCAAGCGAAAGCCGGGCACATACCCTCATCGACTTCGGTGACGACGGCTTCACCCAGGGAAGACCACATCCGATGATCGACCCGACCCTGAGACTGGACCGTTTCCTGAAGGAAGCGAGAGACCCGGAAGTAGGTGTCATCGTGATCGACATGATCCTTGGATATGGCTCCCATAGGGACCCTGTGGAAGTCACCCTTCCAGCAATCAGGGAAGCGAAACGGATTGCAGCGGAGGAAGGCAGGCATCTGGAGATCCTCGCATTCGTTCTCGGAACAGAACTCGATCCTCAGGACCTGGACAGCCAGGTTGAGAAACTGACGAATGAGGGTGTCACCATTGCAAGCAGCAGTGAGAACACCGGACTTCTCGCCAGAGGATTCGTCACCAAGGAGGTACTACAATAATGAGCAGGATAAATGACCTATTAAGTAAACCGCTTGAAGTGGTGAATATCGGGATAGACATGTTCCGTGAGGACCTCAATGAGCAGGACGTCAAGGTGGCCCAGGTGAACTTCCTGCCTCCGGCGGACGGAGACCTGGAGGTGCTGAACGCTCTGGACTATCTTGATTCCCCTGGAATCCGGGAGAAGGTGGAAGCCGCGAACAAAGAGGCTGTGGAGCGTATCGTGAACTCCCATCCTGTCCTCATCGGCTTCGAGAGAGCCATCGATGTCATTCCGGGAATGACCCCGAACATGATCATCCATGCGGGACCACCCATCGAATGGAAGGACATGTGCGGCGCGATGAAGGGTGCCGTGACCGGAGCCATCGTCTTCGAGGGACTGGCGAAGGACATCGTGGAAGCTGAGGAAGTCGCCGCTTCAGGAAAGATCGTCTTCTCTCCATGCCATGAGCATGACACCGTGGGCTCCATGGCTGGGGTGACATCGCCTTCCATGTACGTCCATGTGGTGAAGAACAAGACCTACGGGAACATCTCCTACACCAACCTCAGCGAGCAGCTGTCCAAGATCCTAAGGATGGGTGCGAACGACCAGAGCGTCATCGACAGGCTGGTCTGGATGAGGGATGTCTTCGGACCTATCCTTAAGGAAGCCATGGAGATCGCAGGCGAAATCGACCTGAAGCTCATGCTTTCCCAGGCGATACACATGGGCGACGAGTGCCACAATAGGAATGTCGCAGGGACAACCCTCCTCATCCAGGCCCTCACCCCCCATATCGTGAAGACCAGCTTCTCGGAGAAGGATAAAGTCGACGTGTTCAACTTCGTCGCGTCAAGCGACTACTTCTCCGGACCGACCTGGATGGCGCTGTGCAAGAATGCGATGGACGCAGCCCATGGGATCGAATACAGCACTATCGTCACCACCATGTGCCGGAACGGTGTGGAATTCGGTGTCCGCGTCAGCGGAATGGAAGGAAACACATGGTTCAAAGGCCCTGCCCAACTGGTTATCGGACCGCTCTTCGCAGGCTTCAAACCAGAGGACTCTGGTCTTGATATCGGGGACAGCGCCATCACGGAGACCTATGGTATCGGCGGATTCGCCATGTCTGCTGCGCTCGCTATCGTTTCTCTGGTAGGAGGAACGGTCAGTGACGCCATCTCCTACACCAAGAAGATGGGAGAAATCACGACCGGTGAAAATCCCAACGTGACCATCCCGATCCTCAATTTCAGGGGAATCCCTACAGGAATCGACATCAGGAAGGTACTTGAGACCGGAATGCTTCCCGTCATCAACACGGCCATCGCCCACAAGGATGCGGGAGTCGGTATGATCGGGGCCGGAATCACCAATCCTCCTATGGACTGCTTCAAGAAGGCGGCTCTGGAACTTGCCGCGAGGGTGAGGTTCCTCGAGAACCAGGCATAAACCGCAAAAGTTCCCTCACTAGTGTAGGGGCCCTAAAGCGAACCCTCCCCTGAACAAGAAAAACAGAAGATGCTCGAAAAACTGAAGATAACATTAAAGAATCCGTCTGAAGAAGCCAAACCGCTTCCGCAGACGGATTCTCTGCGTGTAGGATTCCTGGAGGCAGGGGCCTGTTCCCTGACCTCAAGGTGCCTGCTGGTGTGTTCCTGCCCTGATGTGATGACATCCGTCTTCACCTGCACAGAATATCATGACCCATAGCCTGGAGCTGTGCGCAGTCTTGCAGGATCATGGTGAACTGCCCAGCGCTATCCGAAAAGGGCATCGGGATGTATAATCTAGATAATGAGAGGGATGGCAGAAGTCCGGGAGATGTTGAAGAGAAGGGAACATTTGACATCACCTTCTGGAGAATTGCCATCAGGAGAAGGAATGATAGAACGACAGGAGGGATTTCCCATGAAGATACTGGTTCTGGAAGCGAGCACGACCTCTGCGAAGACCATGGTCTATGATACGGAGACAAGGAGTCATGCGGTGCGTACGAAGCTTTTCACCCCGACCTCTGAGGACCTCACACTCCAGGATGCGGATGCGGTCTTTGCGGAGCTGATGGCGCTGGGAAGGAAAGCGTGCCGTGGCGTGGACATCGACCTCATCGCGCTGAGTGGAACTTTCCACAACCTGCTATTGTGTGACGAGGAGATGCATCCAAAGTCTCCGGTATACCTGTGGTCCAATACGGAGGCCGCAGACCTGTGCCGCAGACTGCGGCTGGATAAGGACTATGTGGAGGCTTACAATCAGAAGACAGGCTGCATGGTCAATGCCAGCTATCCGTACTTCAAGCTGCGATATCTGAAGGAGAAGGGATATGACCTGGGGAGATACCGGATCGCGGGGCAGGGCTCTTATACCATGTTCAGACTCACTGGCGAATGGGTGATCATGGACAGCCTGGCCTCCGGGACAGGGCTGATGGACATCCGGGAAAGGGCTTACGACAGAGGACTGCTTGCGGACATTGGAATCGATGTCGCCCAGCTTCCCCGTATCGTGGAATTCCGGGAGACCTTTCCGCTGTCCGCAGATGGTGCTGGAATCCTGGGTCTTACAGAAGGGATTCCGGTGATCGCAACCGGTCCTGATGGGGCACTGAACCAGGTCGGGTCAGGGGCTTTGAAAAACGGCGTCATGACCTTCTCGGTCGGCACCAGTGGAGCCCTGCGCCTTGGCGCAAGGAAGCCAGTCCTGCCAGAGACACCGAGCACATGGTGCTACCTTGCACCGAAGGGCTGGCTCATCGGAGCCGCGACCTCAGGAGCCTCCAACTGTGTGGACTGGTACAAGGACAGGATGTTCCCTGAAGGAACGACCTATGAGACTGTAGAAAGTGGTTTTGGAGCCATCTTTGATGCGCCGATCTTCCTCCCCTTCCTCTTCGGGGAAAGGTGTCCGGGGTGGGAGGATGACAGGAACGCAGCGTTCATGGAAATCAGGCCACACCACACCACCCATGATTTCTATAGGGGCATCCTGGAAGGTGTCCTTTTCAACCTTCTCCAGTGCTATGAGATCCTGGTGGACCTGAATGGGGTTCCGGACAGGATCAGGCTGTCAGGTGGAATTGTACACTCCACTTTCTGGACCCAGATGTGCGCCGATATCTTCGGCCGGGACATAGAGATTGACGATGTCAGCCATAGTTCCCTGATGGGTGGCGCAGTGCTCGGGATGGCGTTGCTGGGCGTTATCGATGACATCGATGACTTCGAGACAGCGACGGTAAGGGTCGTCCATCCCGATCCCGAAATGGCCGGAATCTACGAAGAACGCTATCTTCGTTACAAGTACTGGTATGGACAGGCCCGGTAGACGGTGCCACAAAAAAGGACCCAATCCCCCCGGGATGTCAGGGTGTTGGACCCATAAGCTGTCCCTGAACGGACCTTGTGTAGGTTTGGGGTTTTTTGGTTCCATCCTTTGATCTCCTATAGGATTTCATACGGAGTTGTTGTATATTTAGGACAGGTTTGTCCAGGTCCTGGGAGAAGGATCCGGATAGGATACTGAAGATGGATGTTACGGAGTAGGAGATATGGAAAAAATCGGAAAATATATCGGATATCGGACCCTGAAGACCGCCTTCGGGGCAGCCCTCGCCATCCTGATCTCGCAGCGGCTTGGACTCAGCTATGCCGTGAATGCGGGGATCATCGTGATCCTCAGCGTTCAGAATACAAGGAAGAAGTCCCGTGACCTTGCGGTGATGCGTCTCGGATCCACGGTGCTCGCCCTCGCCATCGGAGCCTTGGTCTTTACCCTTGTCGGGTTCAATGCCATCGCTTTTGGCATCTACCTCCTGCTCTTCATCCCCATCGCGGTCAGGCTGAAGTTCCATGACGGAATCGTCCCGTGCTCGGTGCTGGTCACCCATCTCCTCGCTGTCCAGTCTGTCTCCTGGTTCTGGCTCGGGAACGAGATGATGCAGATGGTGATCGGTGCAGGGATCGGGTTCCTCGTGAACCTCCACATGCCGAGCCTCGAGAACCAGCTGGATGAGGATATGGTGGAGATCGAGAGGCTCATGAGCCGGATCCTGATCAGCCTCTCCCACAGCCTGCGCAACAGGCAGCAGGACCAGGAGGAAGAGGAACTGTACCGGAGTCTCGAGGCGAAGCTTCGGGAAGGCTATGACCGTGCCCTTCGACAGGCAGGGAACAACCTGATCCGCGAAGTCCTCTATCATGTCAAGTACATGGAACTCAGGAACATCCAGCTGGAGATCCTCACCTACATGAGACGATACTCGAAAAGGATCTACCAGTCCACGGAGGAGACGGCCATGGTTGCCGCCCTCACCGAGCTGGTCGCGGAGCAGTTCCATGACATGGTCACGAGCGAACCTGTACTGCGCAAGTTCAGGGAGTACAAGGAAGCCTGCCAGATCATGGACCTTCCGAAGTCCCGTGAGGAGTTCGAGAGCAGCGCATCCCTCTATGAGTACATCCACGACCTCGAGCATTTCCTTGAGGTCAAGAAGACCTTCGTCGAACATCTTGCACAGGCAGAAAGGGAGAGGTTCCAGCAGGGACTCCGGGATAGTGAGAACGAAGAGGTTGTGGAGAAGGAATAAGGATGAAGTGCCGGAAAGCACCTGGAGAAGAAGAGACAACCGGGCATTGGCGCATATGGATGGAAACATGCCTCGGAGGAGCCTCCGGGGCTTTTCTTTTGGCGTGGATGAGGGATAATGGAAGAAAGGGATAAGGAATCTCCCGGCATCCGGATACCGGCAGGCGCATCCTCCGGTCTCCTGATACCAGGATGAAAATATTTCCCAAATCCATCATTTCCATGTAGCATTTTCCACACTCAAAAGTATTACTAGTAAAAGGAGGTTTTACAGGATGCATCAATCGCTGCGTACGAACGATGATGTGGATGTCATTGTCGAGAAATATTCAAAGACAGTCTACAGGCTGGCTTATGCCCAGACCAAGAACAAGAATGATGCCGACGATGTTTTTCAGGAAGTGTTCCTGAGATACATCCGGAAAAAACCTTCTTTTGAGAGCAGTGAACATGAGAAGGCCTGGTTCCTCCGGGTCACGGTGAACTGCTGCAAGAACATCTGGATGTCCAGGAAGAGAGGGAAAAGCGAGCAGCTTGACGAGAATATCGCCTGGGAAAGCGAGGAGGAGATCCGGCTGGACCAATACCTCAATGAACTGCCCAAGGACTACCGGACAGTGATCCATCTTTTCTACTATGAGGATTTGTCCACGGCAGAAATCTCCCGGATCCTGGACCGCAAGGAATCCACGGTGAGGGTGCAGCTCACGAGAGCGAGAAGACTGCTCAGGGATATGATGGAAGGAGAAGATTTTAGTGATGGATAAGAGATATAAGGAAATGAATGAGAAAATCGGACCTGACGATGAGCTGGTCAGGAAGACGAAAGAAAGGATGCGCGAAGAGATGAAGATGGAGACAAAGACACCCGTGAGGAATTGGACAGGATTCAGGACGATTGCAGCGGTGCTCGTGGCAGCCCTGCTGTTCACCGTAACGATCAAACTGTTCCAGGGAGAAGAACCAGGAAAAGGAGGTGTACCTGTGGCAAATAATGGGGGAACCCCTACAGAAGGAAAAGGCGTGTTCCTGGACAAGGTCGAGCTTCCTGAAGGAAGCGGATCAGGCGCGAAGATGATGCCCCTCATCGTCTACAAGGGAAGGGTATACATCATGGCGAACTACAGGAACTTGGAGGGAACAGACCCAGAAAGTATCAGGGGAGAGCTGATCGGGCGGACAAAGGGCAATCTCGATGAATGGTCCAAGCAGGACGATTACGCGGTCAATCTGGCATCGAGTATCGGAGAAACCGATGTCTATACGGTCAAAGGCTATAGCGATGATTTCAGGATTATGACTATGGAGGAGGGCGTAGGCGTCCGGTTCTTCGAATGCGTCAATGGAATCTGGGTCGCAAATGGCGAAGAACTTTTTGGGAAGATGAAGATCAGGGGCAACGTGGAGAAAGTCGAGTATCAGCTTTTCGCAGACTGGGATACCGGACAGAACAACTACAAGGACCTCGATGTCATGGACAAGGTCGATGGATTCGTCGATGCGCTGTATCAGGCGGAATTCCTGGAAACCATCGATGCGAAGAATCCTGACCTCCCTTACAGTCTTAACCATGCACCACTCTACCTCATCCTGAAGGATGGGACCATCGCCGAGATGATGCTGTTCGAGGGCGGATACGTGAAGTACGTGGGACTCTTTGGAGAAGCCGTATTCAAAATGGACCTTCAGGTCTTCAACAGTGTCTATGAAGAGATGAAGTAGACTTTCACGGCAGATGAGATAAGGCATAAGGCGTGTTCTGTCGGACATGGAAAAGCCCCGGAGATGACCGGGGCTTTGGGATATGAGAAATGACCTCATGTAACGTTTCAGAGCATGAAAAAGAAGGGATATGGCACAGGCTGCATGTAAAATGGCGGCCCGGCCAGTCCCTTCTTTTGTCTATTTGGTGACTTTCGCAGCGTTCAGGTGGATCTCCACCGTATCGACGTTCTTCTTGTTATGGAGCGTGATCTTCTCTGGAATGATTTTCAGCACCTGGATGTTCGGATCCTTCTTTCCTTTGAAGACCAGGTTCATGAACGGACTCCACAGGGAGTCGATCAGGGTCTGGTCATCCGTCTGCTCCACCCGTCCCAGGACCTCGATGAAGTCATTGTTGAACAGTCCCCCTTCCTCATATCCAAGAAGGATATGGGCATAAGGATTCTCGAGCAGTTCATCCACCTTGCTTGTCCCTTTGCTGGTCAGGGTATAGAGGATCATGTCCTCATGGAAGAAGGTCATGTATCTGGAATTCGGTTTCCCGTCTCGTATGGTCGCGAGGGTCCCGATTTTGGATTTGTCCATGATCTTTATTACCTGTTCTCTTGCATCTTTGCTCATGTTAAGCTCCTTTCGATTGAGAAATTGACAACCTTTCATCCATCCATTCTACCAGTCCATTAAGAACAATCTGAAACTCGCTTTTGAATAACGTGTGAATTCTATTTTGGGACCGCCGTGGAGTCATCTGGTGGAATCTTCGGATGGAATTTACCTGGGAGGGACAGATGTTAACAGAACACTCACAGAACATGCCCTGTGATTTGATATAATGGACCTAAACCGCGTACAGGGCGTCATTCTGGAGAAGAATGCCTTCTCCCGGGCCCTGGAAATGAAAGGAACAGAAAATGAACCGTATTTTGATGAACCTTATAGGAATCATATTCCTCCTTCTCTATGTCCTTCTTGTCTACTATGTGGGAAGGGTGCTGGAGATGGTGTTATTTGGACATTGGGAGCCTGGGCAGAGGAAGAAGCCCTGGCTTTTCTGGCTGTCCTACATCCTTCTCAACCTGTCCGTCGTCGCCACTGCCCTCCTTCCTGAGGGGATGTTCAAAAGGATCCTCTATACGACAGGGGTCTGGTTCATCGGGTGGTTCACTTATCTCCTCATGCTCTACCTCCTGGCAGACCTCATCCTATGGATATCCAGGAAAATGTCAGGACGGGGTTATG
>DATISI010000463.1:0-4736 GCA_035581745.1 Clostridiaceae bacterium | reverse complement strand
CCTTATCCTGTTTGATTCTCCCTGTCTGATTCTATGTTCTTCCCTTCCTCACGCTGGCCGATAGCCATCGCTTTCCAGCTCCAGGATGATGAACTCACTGAGTTCCTTCTTCTCCTCATTGTACACATTCTTGACGAATTCAAAATTGAACCGGCTAAGAAGCTGTAAGGATTCCCTGTTCCTTGAGGAGGTGAAGGCCTCGATCTTCTTCAGCTGGAGTTTATGGAATCCGATATCGAGGATTTTCTCCATCGCTTCACGCATCAGGCCCTTTCCCCAGCACTCCGGCGTCAGCTCGTATCCGACCTCGGCGACATCCCGTCCGGCATTGAAATTCCATAGGGTGATCGTACCGAGCAGCCGGTCACTATCCTTATCCGCGAGGACATAGTAGACCCACCGCTGCATCTGTATCCCTTCATTGATGTAGCTGATGAAGGACTCCGTCTCACCCCGGGAGCGATGGACCTCCTGCTCCGTATATTTCACCGTGAGCGGATCGGTCTTCAGCCTGAAAAGGTCGTCGATGTCGTGTCTCCGGAGCGGTCTGAGCCTCAGCCTCTCCGTCTCGATCAGGTCATGCGGATAAAAATTGTCTTTGTCCATGGTGCCCTCCTCTGCATTCCTCCACCTGAAGCTGCCTGAAGGAATGCGCATACGCCCATCCGATGGAACAGCTCCTCTTTACAGGATGACCTTCGCCAGCCCCTTTTCTCCGGTCAGCTCATCGTAAAGCTGGATTTCCATGAGGGATTCCTCCCTGGGATTATAGATTCCTTCCACATTCAGCCTGATGTTATATTGGTTGATTTCCTTATCCAGACGGTTCTCCCTGATAACCTCCAGTTCATACCCGTCCTGGATCCTGCCATCGATCTTCACTTCCAGTTCCAGATTGTACCTTTCCGGACTGAGATTCTCCATCCCGTCCTTCAGTGCCGTGAGGGACAAAGGCTGGAAGGAGATGATGACATTCTTCCTTTCCCGGTCCATCAGCTTGGAGAAATTCAGGAGCTCGATCTCCCCGATGACGATATCCAGTTCCCTTTGCTGGTCCGAATTCAGGTTATGGAACCAGAATCCCAGCAGGGATTTCCCATAGGACGAGGTCGCATAGACCATGCCGTTGGTCTTCTCCTCGGGCTGCAGAAAATAATAGCCATCCATGTCGCTATACCCTGTCGATATGACGTTGAAGGTCCTGTCGATGAACGTCACTTCCGCTTCCTTCAGCAACCTGCCTTCAAAATTCGTCACTTTCCCATGTATCTTTGCCATTGCCGCAGCCTCCTTTTACACATTTCAAGCCCATTCACATCCTGATTCCTGTCGGCGAAAACCCATCCACATCTTCTGACCTAGCGTCCCCTAACGCATCCTTCCCATTTCCGCTGGTCTGTCCCCCTGTTCGGGATCCATCCTCTCCAAACGGATTCATCTGTTCCCTTCAGCAGGCATCTTACACCCCTTCAGGGTTCCACATCCCGGTTATCGGAATCTTCAGTCATGGTATCTACTATTATACCTTCCCGTATGTTTTGAATCTACATGATATTGTTTCATATAAATTAACATTCCTTAAAAGGATTGGGCAGATGACGCAGAAAAACCCGTGGAGACCGTCCGGATGGACTTTCCACGGGTTTCAAGGCCAGGTCATGCTGGCCAGATTTCCCTTTCTTTATTCTCAAGTTAGAGGAGGACCCTCACCATTCCCTTCTCTCCTGTTCCACGGTCGTGGAGCTGGATCTCCAGGATGGATTCCTCCCTCGGATTATAGATTCCCGCGACGGGGACCACAAGATGATACAGGCTGATTTCCCTGTCCTTATGGGGAACCGCTTCCACTTCGATCCTGTATCCCTCCTGAAGGGCTCCGTCAATCATGACCTTCAGGTCCAGACCATCCGCTCCGGGACTGAAGCTCTTCGCCTCTCCGAGCAGGGCTGTCAGGGACAGTGTTTTGAACGTGATGTCGGCTTTGGCCCGCTCCCTGTCCAGGATTTTCGTGAACTCCAGGAACTCGATCTGTCCTACGACGATATCCATCTCCCGGTATCTGTCCGAGTTCACATTGTGGCACCAGAAGCCCAGATAGGTTTTTCCGTACTGCGCGGTCGCATAGACCATTCCATTGGTCTTCTCCTCCGTCTGCAGATAATAGTAGCCGTCCACATCGCTGTATCCCGTCGCTACGATATTGAAGGTCCTGTCCAGGAAAGTGACCTCCGCATTTTCCAAAAGTTTTCCTTCGAAGTCCATGATCTTTCCGTGTATCTTTGCCATATCAGCCTTCCCCCTTATGATGGATCTATTGTCCTTATGACGATTCCAGGACTGGTCCACCACTCGTGGACGCCATGCTCTCCTGGAACCCTCTATCCGCTTATATTGATTCCATTATACCGTCAGACACCTTTCCAATCTACAGGATGATGTTTCCGGCCTGCGAACTTTCCCTGTCATTTGTGAATTTTCATGGGATGGAAAGGCCCACGGAAAGCTTCCCCTCCATGGGCCATCATCTTAGAATATCTTCCGTGTCCATTCTTCGCAGTTCCATACGGAAGTTGCGATGTCCTCATAGAATTCCTTCTCATGGGAAACCAGGAGGATGGTTCCTTTGTACGCTTTCAGGGCACGCTTCAGCTCTTCCTTCGCATCGACGTCCAGATGGTTTGTCGGCTCATCGAGGATCAGGATATTGGATTCCCTGTTGATGACCTTCGCCAGCCTTACCTTCGCCTGCTCTCCGCCGGAGAGGACGAGGATCTTGGATTCGATGTGCTTGGTGGCCAGTCCGCATTTCGCGAGCGCCGACCTGACCTCATACTGGTTGTAGCCCGGGAAAGATTCCCAGAAGTCCTCAAGACAGGTGTTGTACATCCCTTCTTTGCTCTCCTGCTGGAAATAGCCAATGTCCAGGGTCTCACCCAGCTCGATGTCTCCCGTGAAAGGTGGGAGGAGGCCCATGAGGCTCTTCAGGAGCGTGGTCTTACCCAGTCCGTTGGCTCCGATGAGGGCGACCTTCTGCCCCCTCTCGAGATAGACATTGATCGGTTTGGTCAGGGGCTCGTCATACCCGATGACGAGGTTGTCGGTCTTGAAGATCAGCTTGCTTGAAGTCCGGCCTTCCTTGAAATTGAAGGTAGGCTTGGGCTTCTCCTGCACGAGCTCGATCTTCTCCATCTTGTCCAGCTTCTTCTGTCTGGATTTCGCCATGTTGGAGGTGGCGACTCTCGCCTTGTTCCTCGCGATGAAGTCTTCCAGTCTTCCAATCTCCTGCTGCTGACGCTCGAATGCGGACTCCACCTGTTTCTTCTTCGCCGTGTAGACCGCCATGAATTCATCATAGTTTCCCACATACCTGGTCAGGTTCCTCTGTTCCACATGGTAGATCAGGTTGACGACACTGTTCAGGAAAGGGATGTCATGGGAGATGAGGATGAAGGCATTCTCATAGCCATTCAGGAAACGCTTCAGCCATTCGATATGTTCCTCATCCAGGTAGTTGGTCGGCTCATCAAGGAGCAGGATATCCGGTGACTCGAGAAGCAGTTTTCCCAGAAGGACCTTGCTTCGCTGTCCGCCTGACAGTTCCGTGACTTCCTTGTCCAGGCCAACACCAAGGAGACCCAGTCCTTTCGCGACTTCCTCCACCTTGGAATCGATGTTATAGAAGCCGTTGTGGTCCAGGCTGTCCTGCAAGGTGCCCATGTCTTCAAGGAGCTTGTTCAGTTCCTCTTCCGTGGCTGTCCCCATCTTGTCTGCAATCTCCAGGATTTCCTTCTCCATGTCATAAAGATAGGCGAACGCGCTTCTCAGGACATCCCTGATCGTCATTCCCCTGTCCAGCGTGCTGTGCTGATCCAGATAGCCGACCCTTACCCTTGTGGACCATTCGATGACCCCTTCGTCGGGCATGAGCTTTCCGGTGATGATATTCATGAAGGTGGATTTACCTTCTCCATTGGCTCCGATGACACCTACGTGCTCACCCTTCAGGAGTCTGAAGCTGACATCTTCAAAAATGGCCCTGTCCCCAAAGCCATGACTTACATTTTTTACGGTTAAAATACTCAAAATAATACCTCTTTCTTTAGAATCCCAATCATTATACCAAATAAGACGCGTGTAGGGAACAACAATCACGATTTGTCCGGGATTAACGCCCTAAGATGTCCGATTTCAAACCCTGCCGCATCCCTTGAACTCCTCCCCCTTGAACAAGTGGGAACGGTTTGATATAAATGATAAACCAGGCGCACATGGAAAAAGGGACCTGAATCCTGAGAGGAAGGCAGGTCTATCCGCCCACCAGTTCCCCCAGATATCCAGTCCCTTTTCTGTTCTTCCCGGGCAGGTCCTTGCCGCTCAGGACGTTCTTTGACAAGGTTTCCCTGTCTATTTCTCCAGATAGTTCAGCAGGGCTTTCCGGATATGGTCGAGGGCTGCCGTTGTCGTCCGCATCCTGATCCAGTTCCGGTCGCCGCTGAAGTGGTGTTCAAACACAGAAGTCTCTCCCCTGGCATGGACTCCGATATAGACGAGTCCGACAGGCTTCCCTTCCGCGCTGTCTGGACCTGCGATGCCTGTCGTCGCAATCGCTGCCGAGGCTTCCGTCTCCCTGATGAGCCCATCGACCATTTCCCGGCATGTCTCTTCACTGACCGCACCGAACGTGTCGAGGGTCTCCTGACGGACACCCAGATATTTCATCTTTGCCTCATTGCTGT
>DATISI010000462.1:0-3674 GCA_035581745.1 Clostridiaceae bacterium | reverse complement strand
CTACAGTTCCAGGGTCTACCACATGGGCGTTTACCGGCTGGAGAACCAGGAAAAGTGGCGTGACCATCTACAAGTGTAGCCTGTTAAGGAACTAACATCAGGCACATCACCCTGCTTATAGCGAATCGATTGAGAGAGAGGGTCGACGATGCAGCAGGGTCAAACCGAAGAAAAAATGGAACCAGTCCAGCGACATGGAAAGAAGCAAGGACAGGAGAATGGAGGCATAGACATGGCGATAGCAAACGTAAAGAAGCATTTCGAGAAATGGAACATGGCAGAGCGCATCATGGAGATGGAGGTTTCAAGTGCGACCGTAGAACTGGCCGCGCAGGCCGTCGGATGCGAACCGGAAAGGATCGCGAAGACCCTGTCCTTCAAGATCGGGGACAGACCCATCCTCATCGTGACTGCTGGCGATGCCAAGATCGACAACCCGAAATACAAGGCATATTTCAAGACCAAGGCAAAGATGCTCACACCCGACGAAGCGGAATCAATGGTCGGACACGCCGTTGGCGGTGTCTGCCCCTTCGGGATCCACGATGGGGTCACCGTGTACCTCGATGAATCCCTGAAGCGTTTCGATACGGTCTTCCCTGCCTGTGGGAGCAGCAATAGCGCGATTGAGCTGTCCATCGAGGAACTGGAGTTTTGTTCGAGCTACACCTCGTGGGTCGATGTGACCAGGGGCTGGGAATGATTCCAGGTCACATCTTGAAATCCCATAAACCTGCCCTGGCACAAGATTTTTTAACTTTCATGAATTCTGTCCAACTTTAAGGGGAACCCGTTCTGGGTTCCCCTTCGCATTCCTGCAATAATCCGTTCAGGCTAGATAGAATCTTCCCATTTAAGGCCTTCTTCCTTCTTCACGCTCTGTTCCAGCATGAAGTTGTACATCATATCCTCCCTCAGACGTGTAGCCTCACTCTCGAGACCCATCTGTTCCAGGATGGTGAAGCCAAGGTCCATGGCCGTGCCCGGCCCCCTGCTCGTGATGATGTTCGAGGAGATGACTGTGGTTTCCTCCTTGTATTCCTCATACTTCAGCTGGTCCCGGAAAGTCGGGAAGCTCGTTCCCACTCTGTCATTCAGGAGACCTGCCTCGTTGAGGACAATCGGTCCAGCGCAGATGGCCGAGATGAGGAGCTTGTTCTCATTGAACTCCTTCAGCAGCTCGATGACGCGCGGGTCGTCCCGCAGATTGGCTGCTCCAGGCATGCCTCCCGGGATGAAGATGAGGTCATACTTGTCCGTCTTGGTATCGAGATAATCCAGTCTCATGTCGCTCTTCAGGGTGATCCCATGGGACCCTTCCACCTCATCCTTACCGGAGATGGAACAGACATGTACCAGGACCTGTGCCCTTCTCAGGATGTCGATGATGGTCACCGCTTCTATCTCTTCAAAACCTTTTGCCAGTAGTACCAATACTTTTTTCATCACTTCGCCTCCTCGTGAGGTCTTTCCCAGCAGTCCCTCCATACCTTCATGGTTTCCACAGATGGAAACACGCCAGAAGCACCGCAAACCCTCATTCTTTAACGTCATTATAGCACAGGGACCCGAATTGTAACGGTGAATTAATAGAAATTTCAGATTTTATTCCGAAGAAGACTTCACGGCCCGTCCAGGTCCTTAAAGGCTATGTCTCCCCCTATCCTTTCCGGGATGTCCTATGGAATATCGGCTCGAAAAAAAACCGTCCATCCACCGGGGTACCTAAGCTCCGGTGAATGGACGGTTATCGGTTCTGTTCCTGTGTTTTCTGTGATGTCCTGCCTAGACGACCTCGGCCTTGGTGACCTTGTCGTTCAGGACGATCATGATGATGCTTCGGCCTTTTGCAGCCCTGTTCTGCATCTTGATGTCCTTGATTTTGACCACGGTGTCGCCTAGTCCCTTTGAAGAGACCGTGAGCTCCTTCTCAGAGGTGATGACCCTGGAGAAGAATACCCTGTCCTCATCCTTGAGGTTGATTGCGACAACACCCGCTGCGTTCCTGCTGAGGAGTGAGACAGTGTCCGTCTCGAACCGGATGGCCATTCCCTTTTCGGTGACGATCAGGATGGATTCGTCCATCTCGCCTGGGAAGGCTTCCGCATAGTTGAGGCGGTCTGTCGTGTTCTTGAACTTGATGACGTGGGAGCTTGTGAGGTCTCCTCTGAATTCATCGATTGGGGTCCTCTTGATGAAGCCCTCTTCGGTGACGAAGTAGACCTCCCTGCTGTCCGCCAGCTCCTCTTCCAGGGAGAATGTCCCCACGACCCTTTCCTTCGCGTCGAAGTCAGGGTACAGCTCAGGGATCGTGATGGATCCCTTGAGGTTCTCGAACATATAGAGGGGGATCTTGTAGTAGATGCCAAGGCTCGTCACGACAACGAGGTTGAGGTAGGAAGCCCCGCTGACATTGAAGGTGGTCCTTGCGCGGCTCGCGCGGTTTGTGACCTTCACCTCTCCCTTGTCCGTGATGGTGAGGTTGAAAGCTTTCGCCTCATAGTCTGACTCATAGTGGACCCGGTAGATCTCATCCATCGGGAGGATCGCGGTCAGGACATCAGGACCGGTCATCCTGTCCTTCACCATGACATCTGCTTCCGGAATGGTGAAATCGAGTCCCTTCGTCGTGAGAATCCTGATGAACATCGGTTTTTCAGGAACCGAAGCGTTCACCCCGCCATTCCTCGCATACAGGCTTTCCTTATAACCCTTTGGAAGGAGTTCGCCCAGCGTGTTCTCCTCCATTGTCCTGCCCCGTTCGAAGAGGACGGAGACAAGTTTCTCCTTGTCCCTGAGCTTCACCGCAACGATCTTCGAGTAGTTGGTCTTGAAGCTCTCCAGGGAGGTGCGTTTCATGCCACCCTTGGAGGTGATGAACTTGAAGCTTGCTTCCTCCTCCAGGTCCCTGATGGAGAATGCCCCGACAATCTCTTCTTTGTTGAAGTCGATTCCCTTGATGAACTCGTCAAGCCTGACACCCTTCTCCTTCCATTTGAGGTCCGGAAGGACATGGGTCTTCACCTGGTAGAGCATTCCGCTGGATCCGAAGACATATAGGGTGTCCCGGGTATTGCTCTCGAGCAGCACCGTGCATCTGTCACCTTCACGGTATTCGATGGCGGCGACATCAGAGGATACCCTCTGGAAGTTCTTCAGCGGCATCCGCTTCAGGAATCCATCCTTGGATACCGTCACGACCACGTCCTCAACGACCATGATGTCACTGGCATCGATGATGGCCTCGTCCGCATTCGCGATGACTTCCGTACGTCTGTCGTCCCCATAAGTCGCTGAGATTTCCATCAGCTCCTTCTTGATGGTCTTCAGGAGCTCTTTCTCGCTGCTGATGATCTTCTCGAGGGATGCGATGAGCTTCTTCAGCTCATTGTGCTCCTTGATATAGGCCTTCAGTTCGAGTCCGGTGAGCCTGTACAGCATGAGTTCCAGGATGGCCTGGGTCTGGGGTTCGCTGAAACCGAACTGCTCCATGAGGTTCTGTGCCGCATTGGCCTTGGAGGTTGAAGCCCTGATGGTGATGATGATCTGGTCCATGATGTCTATGGCCTTCATGAAGCCTTCAACGATGTGGAACCGTTTCTTTGCAAGGTTCAGGTCACTCATGGTCCTTCTGGTCACGACTTCCTTCTGGTGCTCCACATATTCGGAAATCA
>DATISI010000461.1:0-1544 GCA_035581745.1 Clostridiaceae bacterium | reverse complement strand
GAGGACCCTCATCGCGGTGGGTCAGTAGACAGTGCCAGATGTAGAGAACGGATCGACGAAAAATATTGGCGCAGACATTGAGGGGAAACAGCTCAAGGTAGGGATTGCAGACTACAAGGTCACGTCGGATCCCGATACACTCATCACCATAGCACTGGGATCCTGTGTGGGCATCGCCATCTTCGACCGGACCCGGAAGACGGGTGGCCTCAGCCACATCATGCTGCCAGACAGCACCGCATTCATGAAGGAGATGAAACTGGAGAAGTTCGCGGACCTCGCCATCCCCATGATGGTCAAAGAGATCAATGGGGGAAGGTTAAAGAACCGCAACCTCGTGGCGAAGATCGCGGGAGGGGCCAGCATGTTCAACTTCCCCGACAGGAAAACCTCCATGGAAATCGGGCAGCGAAATGTGGAAGCGGTGGAAAGGGTCCTGAAGGAGCTGGAGATTCCCATCATCGGAAGACATACCGGTGGAAGCATCGGACGGACCATGGTCGTCAGCCTCTCTGACTTCACCGTGGAGATCAGGATGGCGAGCCAGAATATCGCAATATTATAGACGGAGGATTAAGGATGCCAGTAAGACTTATGGTCGTGGATGACTCGGCTTTCATGCGCAGGATTGTAAGCGACGCCGCATCCCAAATCGAAGGAATAGAGGTTGTCGGGGCGGCACGCAACGGACAGGAAGCCCTTGAGAACATCCCCCGGCTCAGGCCGGACATCATCACCATGGACATCGAGATGCCCCAGATGGACGGCATCGAAGCCTTGAAAATTGTAAGGAAAGACTATCCAGCCATCCAGGTCATCATGCTGAGTGCGTATTCGAAATCAGGAAGCGATGTGACCATGGAAGCGCTGAAGCTCGGTGCTCTGGACTTCATCGAGAAGTCCATGGACAGGAAGAACCCAGGCGCAGGAAACCTCGCAGCCCAGCTCGAAGAGAAGCTGAAGGTCGCGCGAGTCCTTACTGGTAAAGGTATGTCGAAAGACAGGAACCTGAGCGAAGACAAGAAACTGACTACAGGGAGCACACTGTCGGAAGACAGGAACCCGACTGAAGAGTGGAAACCAGCTGAGGAGAAGAGACTTCCTGGAGCCGGTGAAACCAGTCCTTCACCCCATATGGTGACGGAGAATGATCACCCATACCTGTCGTCAGCCTATGACTATGGGAAGGTACGGGCGGTCGTCATCGGAGCTTCTACAGGAGGACCGAAGGTCCTGTTCCAGATCATCGGGAGTCTCCCCAAGGGACTGAAGGTCCCGGTGTTCATCGTGCAGCATATGCCGAAGGGCTTCACCGCTTCCTTTGCGGAAAGGCTGGACAGCGAATGTCCGCTTGACGTCGTTGAGGCAAAGCACAACATGGCCATCAGTCCGGGCACGGTCTATGTGGCCCCGGGAGACAGCCATATGACGATCGAATACGGAAGGATCCGTCTGGATGAACGGCCGAAGGTCCACGGGGTGAGACCTGCAGTCGACCTCCTCTTTGAAAGCGCTGTGAGGCGGTACGGGAAAGAGACGCTGGG
>DATISI010000460.1:0-2026 GCA_035581745.1 Clostridiaceae bacterium | reverse complement strand
CGCTGATCTTCATATCCAGTGAGACCGTCTTCCCCTCATCCTTGACAGCGCGGGCATCAATCAGCTTCACGATGACCGGAATCAGTCCGATTCCCGCAATCAGGCGCATGAACTGCAGCACCGTGACCTTGGCCACATCTGCACCCATATCAGCAGCGATGAGTGGAGTGTCGCTGATCCCTCCCGGCACAGCGGCAAGCAGCGCCGTGAGCAGGTCCATCGGACTCACCAGGTACATCAGGTATCCGATGACCAGGTTCGTGAGGAAGAGGCTCATAAGCAGGAAAAGCGTAGGTTTCAGGAGTTCTCTGATCCTTCCTACGTCTTTTTTGTCCACGCTCATGCCGATGTAGGCTCCCGCGATGATCTGTGCGATGGTCCTGAATGCTCCGGGCATGAAGACATGGCTGGTCTGGATATTGAGGAAAGCCACGGCGATGACACTCCCAAGCATCATCCCACCTGGAACCTTCAGTCTGTGGAGTGCGAGTCCGCCAAGGAATCCGCACAGTATGGTCAGTCCAAAATCCACCATTCGTCCTTCTCCTATCCGACAGCATATTCGTTCAAAGAAGGTTACCCTGCCCTTTTGCGGGCAGAGCACCTTCCATTACTGTCCTATTTTCTCGCGTCCTGTTAAGCTCATCAAGATGCAGGAGCCTGTCCCGATACATCTACCGAATTCCTTCGGCAGATGCATCAGGGAAGCTGAATCACACTGTGACTTTCTCCACTTTATCGAATCCGCTTGTCTTGCCGAAATCCACTTCATGATGGAAATTCACGAGGGCTTCGAAGGGATCCAGGTTCTCGATGCTGAGCTTCTCCAGTTCGCTTCTCTCGATTTTCACGGAAAGGATCAGCTTTTTCTCCTTCTTTCCTGTATAAGGGTTCTTGTCCTCTTCCGTGACATGGATATAGGTATCCGCGATGGGGAACAGGACGAAGAGGTCCCTGGCCACGCGGAACACCGCTCCTGCAACGTAGCGGGATGCGATCTCATAATAGTCCGTCTTGGTGTATTTCTTCACAGAGAGCCTTCCGGTAGGCGTCAGCGTCTTGTATTCCTCAGGGATGAAGTCCGTGATGGACAGCGTCATGTCGACGCTCACCGTGTCCTCATCGACAGCCTCGAGGTCAAGGCTCCGGATATACTGGCTGAGCTCTTCCGAGATCCTGAGATCCTCGACGGCATTCATGTAGCCTTCCGTATCCTTGGTGAGGACTTTGCCTGCGATGACCTTGTTGTTCTCCCACTGCTTCAAAAGCTCCTGATCGAGCTTCTTCGCCTGCTCCACGTTGTTCTCCAGGGCGGTCATGATGGCCCCGCCACCAAGGAGCCGCTTGAAGAATCCCGGCTTGTTCTGTTCCATGACCTGCTTCGCTTCAACCGTGTTCGGTCCATCCTCCCCTTTCCCGAAAGGTGGTTCCTCCTTGAGGACCTCATTCCAGTCCAGGTCCTGAGGATAATCCGTCTCCGTATGGAGCCCCGTGATCAGCGCGATGGCGCTGGTGAAGGCCTCGACTTCCTGCTGGGGACTCAGTCCGCTTCCCTCGCTCACCTTTTCAAAGAGGGGTTCCTTCTTGCCTAGAAGCTTCTTCGCGCTGAAACTCTTGCTGTACGACAGACCCGTTCCCGGAATCCCGAATGTCGTCCTCGCGGTTCCCGCCGTGCTGATGCTCTGCCGGAATCCCTTCCCCCCGAAAGAGAGGCTGCCTCCGCTCTTCCCGATGTTCACCCGGAAGCCCTTGCCCAGATTGATACTCTTCCTGAATCGAAAACTCATCTTAACCCATCCTTCCCTCTGTTCTTCTTCTTACCTTCATTGCCTGGTCTTTGTCCGCAGATCCCTGCAGTTCCAGATTCCCATCCAAAGTCTTGCAACCATCCTTCATATCCGATGATATGGCTTTTGACTTCAAGCCATATCTTCCCTTACTTCAATTCTAGACTACTTGACCCGTTTTGCAAACATTAAATCCGGAGAACAGCGGATTCCTGACAGATTCTTTCTCTCTGCCATGC
>DATISI010000459.1:0-3889 GCA_035581745.1 Clostridiaceae bacterium | reverse complement strand
AGGTGGCTTGGAGACGAGGATGATGACGTCTGTCGATGGGTCCTCCTGGAGAGCTCTGATGCCGTCCAGCATCATGATGCCTCCGACTTCTTTCGAGAGGTCGCGTCCGCCAGTCCCGATGAGGTTCGAGATTCCGCCGCCAAAATCATGGACCCTTACGCTGACCTCCTGTGCGCCCGTTCCGGATGCCGCAACGACACCGATGCGACCTTTCCGCACCACATTGGCGAAGCAGAGTCCTTTTCCATTGATGATGCTGGTTCCGCAGTCCGGTCCCATCACGAGGAGTCCTTTCTCATGGGCTTCCTTCTTCAGGGCGATCTCTTCCTCAAGCGGCACGTTGTCGCTGAAGATCATGACATTCAAGCCCTGGTTCAGGGCTTTCCTTGCGACCCTTGCCGCATAGGCGCCCGGTACGGATACCACGGCGATCCCCGCTTCCTTATGCTCCTTCACCGCGGCTTCCAGGCTCGAATACCTGACATCCTGGCTTTCGCCTTCCTCGGTCTTCCGGACCATGGCCTCCTCCACTTTCAGGAGAAGGTCGTCCATGTCCATGCCTTCCTCACTTTCGATGACGATCATGAGGTCTCCCGGCTTCGCCCCTTCGGCTTCCGGGGAATATAGTCCTACGTTCTTCAGGACATCCTTGTTCATGCTGGTCCCCATGGCGATGTTCACCTGCCGTATCCCCTCGATGCGGTTCGCTTTCGCGGTGAGGGCCATGAGGGACACGGAATCAAAATATGTATTCTTTTTAAGCGTTGTCTTCGTTGCCATTTGCGTCCTCCTTGTCTAAAATCAGTTCAAACCCGGTGAGGATCCCTGTTGTGATGTCCTTTCCCGAAGAATGACCTATATCCAATATGGATTCCAATGAATCCGTGATTTCTTTTCCCTGTGCGAGGTCCCTGACGAAATCCGAAACCTTTTCCCTGACCTGTCCCCTTGCCGCCCTTTTCAGGCCCCAGAGACTGAGGTCATTGGTCAAACTGTCTGCATCCTCCAGAAGAGCCTCAGGGAAATCCTTCAGCCCTTCCAGCGGACTGTTTCCCATGAGGACAACACAGAAGAAGCCAAGCAGGATGTCGTCTCCTGACGGCGTGAGCCCCTGTCCGAGTCCAAGCAGCTTCCTGCCCATCCTTGCGCTTTCCTCCAGGTGGCCTGTTCTCAACGCTTCCTTCAGATGCAGCCTGCGTTCTTCAAGCATGCTGTCCATCATGGCGAGGAAGGGAGTCGACCGGTCCGATTCGATGCTTCCGATGCGCGCTTTCGCATAGGCCATGCGGGAGCGCAGGGTCACAGCGTCGGTTCCGTAATCCGGAAGGCTCAGCGTATAGGGCTTTGCCTGCCACACCTCAATCAGGTATTTTCCAACCCTCAGGCCTTCGATGCTCCCGGAGATACGATCCCCTGCAGAGATTCCCAGACTGTCCAGTTCCTCGATATCGAGGATGACGGAGTCAGGACCATGGTCCAGGGAGGCTGCGAGGAAGGAGTACATCCATCCCCTGTCATCCCTGAAATTGATGACCCGCTGGAAGACGCTGTGGACTTCGCCATTCAAGGCGCCCTCCTCCAGTCTTCTCCTGAAACTTTCGTGGATCTCTTTCCCGTGGATCATCTTCGATCCCTCCTCATCTTCCCATTCTCAGCATCTCTCTTCTTTCGATGCCCTTTATTATACTTTCCTACACTTTGAAATAGATTGCTATACTTTATTGCAGATTTCCATATTTGATGAGGAATGATGCTCCTTATCGTGCCCAATCATGGGCTTCGCCCTGTGGATTTCTATGCGATTATCCGAAAGGGGAAGGATCATCCCAGGAGAGCCTGCCTGGCTTCCTTGTGGGCGGGGGCGATCTCAAGGGTCCTCTGGAAATCCCGTTTCGCCTCATCTTCCCTGTCCAGGGCACGGAGCACAGTTCCACGTTCAAACAGCGGATTCGCAGTCTCCTTCATCTCAATGGCTCTGCTGAGCAGGGCCAGCGCTTCCTCATATTCCCCAAGAAGGGCCATTGATTTCCCTTTATGGAGGACATACAGAGGATTCCCGGAGTCGGCAGCCATGGCATGGTCCATCGACACAGCGGCTTCCTGATGCCTGCACAGGCTCCTCAGGCTGTTCGCCTGATGGAAGTAGTAATCGTACCTTGAGGGACTGTGCGCGATGAGCACCGCCATCTCTTTCAGGGCATCCTCATGACGTCCAAGTTCCCTCAGGTAGTTGGATTTATGGTATCTGTAGAAGAAGTCCGAAGGATCCATCGCGATGGCGAGGTCATATTCTGCCAGGGCTTCCTCCACCCGCTTCATCGTCCTCAGGGTGTTCGCCGTATGGAAATAGAATTCCGGCGCACCGCCCCGTTCGAGGGCCTTCCTGTAGACCTCGACCGCTTCTCCATGACGGTCCAGCAGGACCAGCACATAGCCTGTCAGATAGTAGAGCTCAAGATTTCTGGAATGTGAATCCAGCGCGTCTTCGAGAAGGACCAGGGCCATGTCATAGTCCTCATCCCTGATGAGGGCACGCACTCTGGAAGGGACGGACCCCCTGTCTAAGACTTCCCGGCCTTCAAGGATGGCGAGGACACTTTCCTGCTGTCTTTCCCTCGCCCAGTCCAGTGCTGTCTTTCCCTCGTTGTCCTTGAGGTCAGGATTGGCACCGGCATCCATGAGCATCCGGATGATATCCCGGTATAGATAGCCTCCATTTCCAAGGATGACCGCCTCCTGTAGGGCTGACCATCCGAGGTCGTTGACATGGTTGACCGGCACGCCGGCCGCAATGGCCACCTCGACGGTCTTGAGATAGCCCTTCTCACTGCTTGGCAGGAGTACGGTCCCTCCGAACCGGTTGGCGCTCCTGATATCCGGGCTGTAGTTCAGGGCTTCCCGGAGGATGTTGTGGAATCCGTTTGCCCCTGCGCAAAGCCATGGCGTCAGGAGGGTGTTGTCCCTGATGTTGAGGTCCCCGCCCGCTTCCATAAGGAGCTTAACAAGGTCCAGGTTGTTCTTCTGCACGGCCACCATGAGGGGGGTCCTTCCGGACCCGTCCTGGCAGTTCACCTCAGCTCCCGTTTCGAGGAGCTTCATTACCGCTTGGATATTTTCCTTATCACATTGTACGATCAGTTCGTTATTCATCTGTCTCTCCCTTCTTCATTCATCCCTACGCTGTCTGGTCAGGCATCGCTATGGTTTCTTCTTCCTTGACGGCTCTCTTGTCCATGATGAGCTTCATGAGGAACAGTCCGCCGATAAGCAGGTATCCGATAGTGATCGTTGGCTGTGAGCCAAGCTTCACCGCTGCGGAGTGGATGACTCCGGTGTAGGTCAGGATGGCCGCGACGACTGAGGTCACGATGGCATGTTTGGAAGCGCTTCTCACGGCGAAGACCACGAGACAGCCCCAGACGATACTGCTGATCGGTGCCCCGCTGCCCAGTGCTACAAGACCCCTATGGTATACCCCGGCTTTGGTGAAGGCTTCAAGCCCTACCGCTCCGGCGTTGGTTCCTGCTGCAGAAAGGGTGTTGTTCACGAGGGTAAGCGCCCAGTTCGCGATCCATGGGAAGATACAGACGAATACAGCCGGTATCTCGTTCATTGGGGATTCCGCGACTGCCTGCTTCGCGACGACGATGCCGACGTAGAACAGGATCGGGAACACCGCTGCGAGCGGGATGATTCCGAGGAATAGTCCGCCAAGCCCGAAGAGGGCGATCAGGAGGACAGAGAAACCGGTGACCAGGGTGTATCCGATTCCCGCTCCGATGGACTTCCATCCCGGATGTCCGATATACACGGTGGTCGGGAACGGACAGCCGAAGAAGCTTCCGACGATGGAGGAGAACCCATTGGCAAGCATGATGTTCCTGACATT
>DATISI010000458.1:0-4534 GCA_035581745.1 Clostridiaceae bacterium | reverse complement strand
ACTTCTGTCTACCCTTTCAGGTCTTTTATTTCACATGTGAGCAACCCTTATTCAGGTTTTGTGTCTAATCGTTTACAGTTTATCAACTTATTCACACGATAAGGTGTCATAACACCTTATCTTCATACCCAAATCGTCATATAATGAGTTAATGAAAGACATTGGAGGGCTTCATCGTGAAAATTGTCAAATCTCAAAAGTTTTTGATTTCCCTGGCACTGACAGGTACCCTGCTCCTGAGCGGGTGCGGGCTCCTGCTTAATAATATCGCACCTTCCCAGCCACCGCCTGAAGAGGTGGTCACACCGGAACCTCCCAAACCTTCAACCGAAGAACCTGTAGTGGTACCCGTGGAAGAGCCCGTGGTCGTGGTCGACAATTCCATACGCATCGCTGCGGTAGGAGATGTCATGGTCCATAATCCACAATGGGTTGCGCAGCGGACGGGAACGAACACCTTCGATTTCATCAACAACTTCCAGTTCGTCAAACCGATCCTCGAGTCGGCGGACCTCAGTCTCGCGAACCTGGAGACCACCATCCTGCCTGGCAGGAAGATCTCCTCGTATCCCATGTTCAACTCCCCGCCCGAAATCCTTGATGCCCTGAAAGATGCAGGCTTCGATGTGCTCACCACAATCAACAACCATTCCCTTGACACAGGCAAAGCCGGAGTCCTTTCCACGCTGGACCAGGTGGAAGCACGCGGCTTCAGGGCTGTGGGCACCTATCGTGACAAGTCGGAGCCGAAATACCTGGTCGAGACCGTGAAGGACATACGCCTTGGAATCACGGCATTCAGTTATGGCTCCTTCAGTGCGACCGATGCTTTCCTGAATGGACTTCCCGCACAGGGGATCGGAAGCCAGCTCAATATCATGGATGCCTCCAGCACCACCAAAGCATTCAACAAGATCAAGACCCAGCTCGACAAGATGAAAGGCGACAACTGTGAGTTCCTCATCGTCTTCCTGCACTGGGGGACAGAGTATGGACGGAATCCTAGTGCCTACCAGAAAGATCTCGCGCAGAAACTCATCGATGAAGGCGTGGACCTGATTCTAGGTTCCCATCCCCATCTGGTCCAGACGATGGAGTTCATGACCTCATCCTCCGGAGACCACGAAGGTCTCGTTGTCTATTCCATGGGCAACTTCCTTTCGAACCAGAGGATGGAAATCCTCAACATCGAAGGAACTGAGAACGGACTCATCTCCATGGTCACCCTCGACAAAGACGAGGACGGCGAAGTCGTGATCAAAGCGGTGGAATATATCCCCACCTGGATCAACCATTACAAGCACGCGGACAACGTCAGGTATGTCTATGAGATTGTCCCCATCCGTGAGGATTATCAGGCTACCGCCCTACAATACAATGCGCCTGAGATCGACGTCATGAAATCACTCCAGTGGGTCCAGGAAATCGTCACCGATGACAGGATCCGAATCTACGAAGAGAAAGAGTGACCCGTATCACCTTAAAGGCAGGAGGACGGGATTCCATCGTTGCCACCCATCACTCCCGCCTCAGCAGAAAATAGAAAGTCATGGCCCGGCATCAAAAAATGCCGGGCCATGACTTTGCTTTGTTGCATCGCAAGGATTTTTCCCCAAGGGCAACCTATCCATATGGACCAGTCTCCCCAGACAAAGCAGAAGCAAGCCTCGGCGTGCGCTTCGACTTGCTTAATATCCATGTGAAATGGAAGACTCTCGTCACCATATCTAGAGATTAGCTGGGAGTGAGGCATTCTGCCTTACCTTCAGTTCATCCTAAACATCAACAACGTGTTTCCTTGCAACATAGACTTTTCTTGTTTCAACACTCTTCTTTATTCAGCTAAACAAGCTGTCTCATTTAGCCAATCGATCTAAAGATAATCGATTATAATCTTCCGATTAACCATAGTACGATAAGCACTACGATAACTACTCCAACGATTCCCATATCGATTCCTCCTTTTCTCTATCCAGTATCCATTGTCTTCATTGTCTTCATGATTTGCCTGAATATTCTAATTACATTATACCATACATTATGACCCGGTCCTCCTTAGAGCACCCTTGTTGTATATTATATTACTATTAACAAATTCATGTTTTACTCACATAATCTTCTCTCTACCACCGACAAACTAAGGAAAACGTCTGCATATGAAGGTACATCCTCTTTTATGGATACGCCAGATTCTGTTAGCGTGATGTACATATTTGAAAGGATACGCATAGGCTTTCAGGATGTCCTGACGATGCCACAGGGTTCTGATCCCTTTTCCAAAGATTTCAGGCCTCCGTGATGAGGGGACAATCACCTGAAAAGATGACAGGGAATGTCGTAACCATCTGGTAACGACATTCCCTGTCATCTTCTCCTTCCCCTGACCCTTCAGCCGGTTATCCTTCCAGCTTCAGTTCCATGTACTTCGCATCCTCGATCGGATTATAGATATACGGCTCGATCTCATAGAATCCAAACGACTGGTACAGGCTTACCGCTTCCTTCATTGTCGAGAGCGTATCCAGCCTGATGTATGAATAGCCAAGCTTTGCCGCCTCCATCAGGATCAGCTGGACGAGCCTCTTTCCGATATGCAGCCCTCGGTAGTCATCCCTGACGAACAGCCGCTTCATCTCCGCAATACCCTCTGAGGATTTTCGGAGCGCGATGCAGCCTGCACTTTCACCATCCACCAGGGCAAGGATCATGGTGCCTTCGGGAGCAGCGTATTTTCCCGGAAGGGCCTCAAGTTCTTCCTCAAAGTTCTGGAAACAAAGGTCTATTTCCAGAGACTCCGCATATTCCCTGAAAAGCTGCCGGATATCCTGAAGCCGTTCTTTTCCATCCACCTTCACAAACCGGACATCTCGATCTGTCCTCGTTTCCATTGGAAACTGTTCCTTATCGTTCTCCATCAATCCTTCCTCCATTCAGTCTGCAGGTGGGGAACTACTGGGATTGAGATCCTCTTCGCAATCAGCATTCTGCTTCCTGCTTTCCTATCCCCCTGCAATCGTGTTTCCCATACCTCTTTATATCTTCTCTTTACATTATAGGACAGTTTGTTCCGGAATGAATCCCTTCTGGGAATTTCCTCGTGTTTTTTTGCCCAGCGTGCTGCAGGAAGCTTTCTACAGACCCGGTATCCTGCCCTGATCACTCTTATGCTATGAAGTTCAAGGTATGAGAAAAGACCTGGGAAAGCGATAAAAGGTTTGGGCAAATCCGCTTCAACGCTTTGAATCCATGCTAAAATGGAGATACAGATGGAAGTCCTGCAGGCCAGGTCCTTAGACACCAAAGACCCTTGTATCCTGAAATTAGTGAAGACAGCCACGGCACCTGATCCTGGGGACTGACACAGAAAGACACTGGAGGTTGAACATGGCACAGAAGGAAGTATCCCTGACATTCAGCTACGCCTTTGAAGGCGAGCTCACCGGACCCAACGGAACCGTAAAGATTGGATCAGAAGAAGGCACATTCGAGCCCTATGACCTTCTCCTGGGCGCACTGGGTTCCTGCCTCTACTCCACTTTCCTCGACATCGCCGTGAAGAAACGTATCACCTATGACCGGCTCGAGATGAGGATCACCGGAGAGAAACGAACGGAAATTCCGACAACCCTGAAGTGGGTCAATGTGGATGTGACGGTCGTCAACCCCGAAAAGGAGCATGGTCTGGACCAGGCCTTAAGGCTTGCGACCGAATACTGCTCCGTCTATGCCACAATCTCTAAGGTCGCTGAGATGAGCTATACCCTCTCCTTCGCGTGACCTCTTGGTCTAAGGTGCAACCACATTACAGAGGATAGGTACCCTTATCCTCACTTCTGCCGGCCACTTTTTCCCATACGGACGGTCCTGTTCCTGAGGCGGACCCCGGTGGTCTCCCTCAGGATCCTATGCAGCAGGATTTAGACAAGCTGAAAGCCAAAGGCGAGCTTCTCGTGAAGTACGCCTTTGGCTTTTCATGTGCTCAAAATGTCATGCGCTGTAGGTCGGCGTCAGGTGAGGGTCAGTCCTTTTCAGGCCTCCAGGCTTTCCTGTTCCAGGATATGGACGATTCCATGTCCGCCATCGACCATGACCCGGTCTCCGGTTTTCAGCCTGATGGTGGCGTTTCCACAGCCCACGACAGCCGGGATGCCCAGCTCACGGGCGACAATCGCGGCGTGGGAAAGCGGAGCGCCGATATCCGTGATGATGGCGGCGGCTTTGGGGAAGAGCGGCGTCCAGCCGATATTCGTGGTTGCAGCGACAAGGATCTCTCCCGAAAGGAGATTGTCTCCATCCTCCGCATGGGTCAGGACACGCACAGTTCCCTCCACCCTTCCTGCGGCTCCAGGATACCCCTTGAGCGTCTCCGATTCCGTTCTTTCCTCAGGCGGCATGGAGGCATCATAGACATCGAGTCTCCTATTGGGATCCTTGACCCATTCCTCCGGATTGAACCTTCCTCTAATGTAGGAAGGCATCGGTGGCATCGCCTTGTACTTCTGATAGTTTTCTTTCCTGATCGGGATATTCCATA
>DATISI010000457.1:0-1585 GCA_035581745.1 Clostridiaceae bacterium | reverse complement strand
AGGATCCTGGATGAGAAGGAGCTTTTCAACAAGCTGGAGACCAATCGGGAGTTGATCCTGACCGCTGCTCCTTTCATGAACCAGCTCTATGACTTTGTCAAAGGTTCAAATTTTTTCACCATCCTGACAGACCGTGAGGGATGCATCCTGAACGTCATCGGAGATGAAGATATCCTGGGCCTTGCATTCTCCATAAAGATGGTTCCCGGCGCCTATATGGATGAGAAGGGGATCGGAACCAATGCCATGGGAACATGTCTGGTCGAAGAGAAACCCCTCCAGGTCTCGGGAAATGAACACTATATCGATATCTACCACAGATGGACATGTTCCGCCTCACCGATCCTGGATCCAGACGGGAACATCATCGGAACCATAGACCTCACAGGCTACAGTGAACTTGTCCATTCCCATACCCTGGGCATGGTGGTCGCTGCAGCGAACTCCATCAGCAAGATGATGGAGGTGTTCAAGTTCGAGAGCGAACTCGTGACCCGCAAGAATTATTATGAAGCGGTCCTGGACTCCCTTCTGCTCGGGGTCATCATCACAGACCTGGATGACAGGATCATCACGGTGAACACCTTCTCCTCAGACATGTTCGGATATGCGAAGAGTGCACTCCGGCAGATGAGTGTCTCTGACATCATTAAGGACTGGCACAGGATACGGGATGTCGTCGTCGAGGATGGAAACAACTTCGAGGAGGATGTGGACATCTATGCGAGGAAGAACAGGCAGCAGTTCAACCTCTCCGCTTACCCGATCAAGGACGGTAGGGGAAGGGTGACGAACATCGTCCTCTCGTTCAAGGAAGTGAAGCGCCAGAGGAAGCTTGCGGACAAACTCATGGGCCGCCATGCCATCTATACCTTCGACAAGATCATCGGTCGGGATGAGAATTTCATGAAGATCGTGGATTTCGCGAAGAAGGTGGCAGACAGCCGTTCCAACATCCTCATCATGGGAGACAGTGGGACAGGGAAGGAACTCTTCGCGCAGTCCATACACAACTACTCCCAGCGGGACAAGGAGCCCTTCATCGCGCTGAACTGCGGCGCGATTCCACGAAACCTCATCGAATCCGAACTTTTCGGATATGAGGAAGGCGCATTCACGGGAGCCAAGACCAAAGGGCAGCCCGGTAAATTCGAGATTGCAGATGGCGGAACGATCTTCCTCGATGAAATCGGGGAGATGCCGCTCGACCTGCAGACCAGACTGCTACGTGTCATCGAGGAAGGGACCATCTCGAGGATTGGAAGCATCCAGGAAAAGGTCGTCAATGTACGTGTGATTTCCGCGACAAACAAATACCTCAAGGAAGAGGTGGAGAAGGGGACCTTCCGTAAGGACCTCTACTATAGACTGAATGTCCTTCCCCTCAGGCTGCCTAGCCTGAAGGAAAGGCGTGCAGATATCCGTCTCATGGTCAGCTACTTCATGGAGCGTATCAGCAAGAAGCTGAACAAGAAGAGTCTGACTTTCACCGAAGAGGAGATGGAAAGGCTGACCTGCTATGACTGGCCGGGAAACATCCGGGAACTCGAGAATTTCATCGAACTATGTGTGAACACGGAAACCG
>DATISI010000456.1:0-5905 GCA_035581745.1 Clostridiaceae bacterium | reverse complement strand
CGATGCAGTACCTTTCATCTTCAATCATGCTGATTGTTTTTTCTATCTGGCCTTTTGCTGTCCGCAAAATCTGTAATGCTTTCTTCCTATCCGGATCCATTTTCTACCTCCATACCCCCCGGGTGGGGGTTCTTACTTGTCTAGTGTACCACCCTTCTTTTCGTAATGCAAGCCTTATTTAAAAACTTGTCGGCACTTCCTGGCATCACGCATTCCCGCTTAACTTCCGAATGCCTGTCCTTGATCTATCCCTTCCCTTGCGTTTTTAGAAGGCGGAGATTCTCATATTCACGTAGCCATCCTCAATAATGTGCATGAAAAAAGACGCATACAGCGTCTATTTTCTACTTCACCCAGTCTGCCTTGAAAGTTGTATCAACGCCGGTCGCCTTTCCCACGGTACCGCCAAGAAGTTCCCAGACATAGTTGTGGTCATGATGAGCACTTCTGAAATCCCCTTTCTTCCATAGTCCAAGGATTCGCAGCAGCTCCGTCTTCTTCTCCTCCACCATGTAGGAGGCGAGCACTTGGACGGTCACGGTGTTGATATTCTCCTCACTCATCTCGATCCTTCCCCACTTCTTATCCGCGATGACCACCTCATTCGCCATCTTGTGGATGGTCTCCAGTATGATCGTATCATGGATAGCGTCCTGACTGTTGTCATAGGCTTCTGTGAGCTTGTAGGTCTTCCCTTCCTTGACCGTCATTTTCTCAAAGGACCTGTTGGTGACCACCTCAGTCCCGATGGAATTGAACCGTGTCAGGTCGAATACGGTATAGATGATTGCCGCTACGAGCAGACCAATCAGTACCCACTTCAGATATTTGATAAATTTTCCCATATTCCTGCCCCTTACGCACTCCGTCGTTCCATAGTCCGACAGGACTGCCTTTCATCTCACCCTTAAACGATATGTTTCGGGTTGCTGTTCCGGATGACCTGTTCGTTTTTCGACCGAATCTCATTATAGCGTACATATCTCTTCAATTCAACCTGTTTATGTTTAGTACCATAACATGTTATTACTTCATGTCCATCGTTATCCCATAAAGTGATGGGGCACTGGTGAATATACGATTGTCAGAAGAATCCTTCCCCAATCTTCAATCGCCAGTGCAGCACAGGATACCGCCCGAGTGACGTGCTTTTCCCGGAATAAAAGAAGGAGATGACCCTGTGCACCCTGCAGGAATCATCTCCTTCTTGACTGTCATGACCAAGCTATTTTTTCAGGACGTCGAAATTCTTATAGACCGCCACTTTGATGTCCAGATACTCCACGGAGATCCCCCGTTCCATCAGATAGTCGCGTATGGGCTTTGTCCTTTCCATTCCGCAGGCCGCAATGGCCTCCAGGATAGCGCTTTCCTTCTCCTTCTGGAAAAGGTCAGTCAGGTCCACATCCATGCCTCCCCTGTGGTTCTTCAGGAGGTTCTCGACGACCGTACCGATCACGACACCCTTCCTGTCCGCAATCTCCTGGAGGCTCAATCCTTTCTTGTAGAGTCCATAGAACGAACCCTCCATCTCCTCTTCAGGAATGGCCCAGTAGTCGAAAGTGGGTTTTGGTACAGGCTCCCCTTTCCGGAATCCTTCCATCCGGTCCAGGAACAGCCTGCCATAACGGATGGCTTTGGCTTCACCGACACCGCGCACATTACGGAATTCCGTCAGGGTCCTTGGCATCGCCTTGATGATCTCCTTCAGGGTGGCATCATGGAAGATGATGTAAGGGGCCTTGTTCTCCGCATAGGAGATTTCCGTCCTCAGTTTGCGCAGCTCCGTGAACAGTTCCGTATGCTCCTCCTGTGTCCCGGTGATCCCCTCCTTCTCGAGGAGGAGACTCTCCCTTCCTCTGAGGAGGTCTCTCCCCTTGTCCGTGAGCTCCAGGCATTCCCTTCCGATATGGTCCTTCTTCCTCACAAATCCTTCCTGTTCCATGTGGGCGACGAGGGCTTCAAGATAGGTACGCTTTTCCCCTGCAAGGATTCCATAGACCGAGAGGTTCTGGAACTCCCTTGATTTCCGGTCATAGGTCTCTTCCCCAAGAAGGACGCTGATGACCCGCTTCACGCTCGCGAGGTCTTCCAGACGTGCCACGGCGGATAGCATCTTCTTTCCCACGATGGTGAGGTTCACGACCCCATCCGGAATGCAGTTCGAGCAGTTGAGGCATTTTCCAGATCTTCCCCCCTCTTCGGCTCCATTCGCCACCTGATAGACAGGGGTAGAAGGTGCCGTCATGTCAGAGAGGTCGTCTCCCGTGTGGAAGTATTCCAGGATATATGACCTCAGACACCCCCTGTAGCGTCCATACGCGTCCATCCTGGAGAGTTTCCACAGCTCCACGGCCTTACGCTCCTCCGAGAGTTCGGAGCGGGAGATGAGCCCCCTGAGCCTTGCAGCGTCACCCTTGCGATAGAGGAGGATGCATTCTCCGGGACTGTTGTCCCGTCCCGCACGCCCGGCTTCCTGGTAATACGACTCGATATCCTTCGGGATGCCCAGATGGAGGACATACCGGATGTTCGATTTGTCGATGCCCATGCCGAAGGCACTGGTGGCGACCATGATGTTCAGGCGGTCATAGGAGAAATCCTCCTGCACACGTCTCCGTTCCCCATCCTCCATGCCTCCGTGGTAGAGACCGGTAAGGAATCCTTCTTCCGCAAGGTATGCGCTGACCATCTGCGCCTCCTTGATCCGCTGACAGTAGATGATCCCCTGCATCCCTTTCCGCTCGGAAAGGAGCCTCACGATATCCTCCTTTTCTTTTCCGGCCTCCATGACCTTGAAGCACAGGTTCTCACGGTCAAGGTTCCCGATGACTACGAGCGGGTCTTCAAGCTTCAGAAGCTTCCGGATATCCTTCCTTACCGCATTCGTCGCCGTCGCTGTGAAGGCGGACACCACAGGCCGCTTCTCCAGGGAGTCAATGAAGTTGCTGATCTCCAGATAGGACGGTCTGAAGTCATGTCCCCAGATACTGATACAGTGTGCCTCATCCACAACGACATGGACAATCCCGCATTCCCGCAGGAGGTCCCCGAACCTTTTCTTTTTCAAAGATTCCGGGGAGACATAGATGATCTTGTAGAGCCCTTTCCGGATATCCCCTTTCCGCCGGTTGGACTCCTGGAGGTCAAGCGAAGAATTGATGAAGGTGGCCGCGACACCGCGGTCCCTCAGGGCATCCACCTGGTCCTTCATGAGGGAGATGAGCGGAGAGATGACGAGGGTCACTCCAGGCATGGAGAGCGCAGGAATCTGATAGCATAGGGACTTCCCATACCCTGTGGGAAGGATGCCGAAGGAATCTCTCCCCTCCATGATGCTCCGGATCAGCATGAGCTGTTCTTTCTTGAATTTCCGGAATCCAAAATATCTGTCCAGTACCTCGTTTATCTCCATTTTCCTTACCTTCTCCATGATGTTTTCTATAGGGGTCATACTGACTTCCTGTTTCATCCTATTATACCAAAACTTTTTCCTTCTATTCCCTTTTCTTCAAATGTCATGAGGAAAGCGCGCTATGGATTCCTGATGGATCCATAATCTCGACAAAACACTGGAAGGAACCAGCATTTCGGTCCTGGTTCCTTCCAGCGCTTATATTCATGTTCTTCTATTTCCTATGGTCTTTGTCCAATCTGTCCATTCATCTATTTTGAATCCAGTTTCTTCACCGCTTTTCCGTCGGCCACATTGATGGAGTCCCATACACTGTTGTATGGTGGAGAATATCCGAAATCGAGGTATTCCAGGTCATAGACGGTGAGTCCTGCAAAGACGGCTACGGCTAACGCCTGCATCCTGATCGCTGTTCCGCTTCCACCTACGATCTGCGCGCCGATGAGTTTGCCCTTCGGCTTCAGGTAGGTCAGCTTGACATACATCTGCTTTCCATCCGGATAATAGCCCGACTTGTTCCTGGTCCTGACGAAGACGCTGTCAAAGTTCATCCTCGCCTTCGCGGCCTCTTTGTCCGTGATTCCTGTCTGGGCCTGCTCATAATCCAGCACCTTGACATAGCCACTGGACTGGGCGCCTTTGAACTCCTTTTTGATACCCGCGATGGCGAGCCCCACGATCTTGCCCATCTTGTTCGCATTGGTTCCAAGCGGCAGGTATTTGTCCTTGCCGATGACATGGTCATAGATCATCGTGCAGTCCCCTGCGGCATAGACGCCTGGGATGTTGGTCTCTCCTTTACGGTCTGTGATGATCGCACCTCTTTCCATGACCAGCCCTGAGTTGACAAGGAATCCTGTATTCGGCTTCACGCCAGCGGTGAGCACGACGATATCCGCGTCATAGTTCGCCCTGTTGGTGATGACACAGCACACTTCCTTCCCGCCTGCCTCTTCCCTGATTTCGGTCCGTGCCTCCTTCATCATCTCTCCGGTATGAAGGTTTATCCCTTTCTCTTTCAGGTAGTCTATCGTGATCTGGGAGACATCGCTGTCGAAGGTGTTGAGGATGGTCTCTTCCATCTCGATGAGATGGGTCTCGATCCCTTTATGGTAGAAGGCCTCCAGCATCTCCACGCCCTTATAGCCCGCACCGACAACGACAGCGGTCCTGACCTCGTTCTCTTCCATGTATGCCTTGATCCTGTCCGCATCATGCAGCGTGTTCAGCTTGAAGATGCCCTTCTTGTCCGCGATGTCGAAAATCTCGACGGCGGTGGCCCCTACGGCGATGACGAGCTTGTCGTATTCCAGCTCATAGGGCGGAAGGTTCTCATCCAGTCGCTTCACATGGACCACACTCTTCATGAAATCCACACCCACGGCCTCATGCCTCAGCCTGAGGTCGAGTCCGTCATTCTTTATCGTTTCCGCGTTCTTCGCGATGAGTTTTTCCCTGTCCTCGATGACCCCGCCGATGTAGTAAGGCATGCCGCAGGCTCCGTAGGAGACATCGGTTCCCTTCTCCAGGATGGTGATCTCCATATCCTGTCCATTCTTCTTCGCGGCATAAGCTGCGCTGAGTCCTGCAGCCACCGCACCGATCACAACCAGTTTCATTCCAGCCTCTCTTTCCATCTATATATTATACATATACACGATGTTGTCTTCATTATATTCTAAATTCTATCATACTTTCGAAGGCGTTTTTATCCTTTCCATAGATTGTTCAACGAACATTAATCAGTTATTCTTTTCTTCCGCCACTTTTTCGGTTTTTCCATCTTTACATTTAATGAATTCCTGTTATCATATACTTGTCAGTATTCACTACGTGAAACTGAACATAATTCAAAACCTTTATGGTCCGAATTATATCCAAATCGGAATAAGAACGGAGGAAAACTTAATGAACACAACCAAGAGAAAGTCCGCTTTCATCAACACCAGGCAGCTTGCAATCGTAGGTCTGCTTTCCGGAGTCTCCATCCTGCTGGCGATCACGCCGCTCGGATTCATCCCGGTCCCACCCATCAGCGCCACCATCATGCATGTGCCCGTAATCATCGGTGCCATCCTTGAAGGTCCTATGGTTGGAATGCTGATTGGCGGAATTTTTGGCTTCACAAGCTTTGTGCGGTCATTCACCACGCCAACCCCGACGAGCTTCATCTTCTGGAACCCGATCATCTCGATTGGTGTCAGGATCCTCATCGGATTTGTCGCAGCCTATGTCTACAAGCTCCTGAGACACAGCAAGGTCTCCGTAGTGGTCTCCGCAGTGGCAGGCTCCCTGACGAACACCATCGGTGTCCTGGGCCTCGTGTATATCTTCTATCTCAGCAGATACGCGGATGTGCTCGGAATATCCAAAGAGGTGGCTACACCCGGCATCCTGGGTCTCGTGTTGACAAACGGACTGCTCGAAGCGGTCATCGCTTACCTGATCACTCTGGACGTAGTGACAGCGGTAAGGAAGACAAGGAAATCG
>DATISI010000455.1:0-4311 GCA_035581745.1 Clostridiaceae bacterium | reverse complement strand
AATACTGCCGTATTGTCGTGCTCCGTTCCCTTATCCCGCTGTTGGCCTGAAATGTAAAACCCCCGGATATCGCTATCCGGGGTGCATCTTTTACATATAAGATTATTATCTCTTGCTGAACTGTGGGCTCTTACGAGCTTTCTTCAGGCCGTATTTCTTTCTTTCCTTCATTCTTGGGTCTCTTGTAAGGTACCCTGCTTTCTTAAGGTCTCCTCTTAGCGTGATATCCGCTTTAAGAAGCGCTCTGGAGATACCGTGTCGGATTGCTCCAGCCTGACCTGTGAAGCCGCCGCCATGGACGTTTACGAGTACATCATATGAGCTCTTCGTCTCTGTAAGAACCAGTGGCTGGTTGACGATGGTGATCATGGTCTCCAGGCCGAAATAGTTCGTGATGTCTCTCTTGTTGATGGTGATGTTTCCTTCACCTGGTACCAATCTTACTCTTGCAACTGATTTCTTTCTTCTACCAGTTCCAATATACTGAACTTTTGCCATTTTAATTCTCCTCCCTCATACCTCTTAGTACTTTAGCTCAAGAACTACTGGGTTCTGAGCTTCGTGAGGATGAATATCTCCTCTGTATACTTTAAGCTTTAATGCCTGCGCTTTTCCAAGGGCTCCTGTTGGAAGCATCCTTCTTACCGCTTCAGTGAAAGCTAGTTCAGGCTTCTTCTCCATGACCTCTCTGTAAGGGGTCTCTTTGAGTCCTCCTGGGAACTGTGAGTGATGCCTCATCATTTTCTGGTCCAGTTTCTTACCAGTCAGTACGACCTTCTCACAATTGATCAGGATGACAAAGTCTCCACAATCAACGTTAGGGGTGAATTCTGGTTTGTTCTTTCCTCTTAGTATTGTAGCTACCTGGCTGGCAACTCTTCCGAGCGGCTTTCCGGCTGCATCTACAATATACCACTTCTTTTCTACTTCATTTGGTTTTGCAAGATATGATTTCATTCTTTTCCTCCCGAAACTCCACATCTGGGTTTCCTATTTTCTAATTTAGGTTATCCTCGACTGCAGGACCCGGGGCTAGTGGATCGCTACAGGAAATTAACAAACACAATTATTATATAACGTGTATCCTTGCGTGTCAATAAAGAATCGCAAATACAAATTTCATGTGCTCATCTATTATACTTCAAATCTGAGAATTATTAAACATAAACTTCTAAACTTGAGGGATTATTTTCAGCAATTTTACATATTGGCACCAGAAGGAGGGTTTGTCTGCCAAAATGCCTATCTGGCATGCCGTTTCCGGTTTCGTTTGGCACCTGCCGCCTTCGTTTCCCGTGCCTTCACGACACGGTCCACCGCTTCCTTGAAGGCATCCTCCTCTTCCCCTGTCAGGATTTCTTCCCCGTACCTCACTTTCACGTAAGCGTTCCGGATCCGTTCATGGGTATCGAGGGATTCTCCCGCCATGGAGCGATTCTCGCCTTCATGCGCAGCGACGCCTCCAGGGGATGCCGAATCCACAAGTTCCTTTTGGATTTTTGACAGGACATCCCTTGAAGTATCGGATGGCCTGATCGGGGTTTCCTTTTTCAGGGACTGGAGATACCTGGCATATCTTCCCCTGACACTGTCCCTGTCCCGTCTCGAGAACAGGCCGGTCTTCCCCTTCTTCTCGATGATCTCCCTTTCCTCGGAATATGCCCCTTCCGTGTAGCTGAAGGCCCGCTTCCGCTTGAAGAGCCTGTAGAGGACATAGCTGATCAGGAGGAGAAGGAGGATTCCGGGCAGGAACCTCAGGTAGGGCGATGTGCCGATGATCTCGAACCCTTCATTGTAGTTCCGGTACATCCCCGCGACACCGCTGGTATCCGTCTCTGGCGCCACGGTCTGTGGGGGTGTGAACCGGCTGAAGATGAAGGTGAAGAAAGCGTCCACCACGGTATAGATGAGGAACAGCGGAGTGTAGACGATCCTGAAGAAGACATCCGCAAGGAAGGTGTAGGATACGCCAGCCGCGCGGGCCAGGAACTCGCGGACGCTTTCGATGGAAAGGACGAGGGACAGGAAGAGCGATCCTGCCGCAAGCCTCATGTTGTAGATCCGGTTCCTGGTGTTCCCCGCCAGGTACTCATCATGCCGGAGGATCCTCAGAAGCACCGAAGTGTTGAGGACATAGACGATGACATACTGGATCACCCGGTCCTCCAGGATGCTGAATCCGGAAAGGAGGATGGTCACCGCGAGATAGAGCACCATCCCCCGGATGATCAGGTGGAATTCCTTGATCTGGTAGAAATAATCCAGTCTCCCCCGCTCATTCACGATGAACAGGAGGGAGACGATGGCACTGACGAGGATGAGGGTTGCCGCTTCCGAACTCCCTGCATTGAGGAGCAGGGGGACAAAGAGGATCATCACGACAGGCCAGAGCCGGCTCCTATGTCTAAGGAGGGTTCCTGCGAAGGAGACCGTGATGGCGACGAGGAAGATGACGAGCAGGAGTCCATTGTCCACTTCTTCCCTGAAGAGGATGGAAAGGAACGAGAAGAGGAAGGAGAAATCCGTTATGGCCCTAAGAAGGGATCTGAGCATTCTCCTCACCTCCTTCCCTGACCAGGACCTCGATTCCTGGAAGGTCGAATTCCGGAACCGCTTCCGTGACGACGATAAGGTTCATGACCTTCCGCCTGGCATCAAGCAGTGCCGCCACGTGCTCTTCGATCACCCGCGGGGTTACTACCACGATGGTCTTGTATTCATCGAAATCTGATACGACATCCCACAGCAGGCTCTCGAACTTCACATTCACCGTATAGTCCACCCTGCCGAGACTCTCGAGGACAACGGAAAGATGCCCTGTCCCGGTTCCGGGAAGGATCCGCTCCATGGAGCCTTCGAGTCCGACCATGGAGGCGTTGGTATCGAACCCATAAGGGATTCCTTCCCTGTCGAACTCCTCGGCAAGGAACCTCGTGGTCTCCACGGAATTCTCGATGAGGTCCTTCTTGATATCCACCCAGAAAGGCCTCGAGGTCTCCGTATTGAGGAGGATGAACACCTTGTTGTCTGTCGTATAGTCATAGCTGTTGACGATAAGGTTCCCGTTTCTCATGGAGGCGAGCCAGTTGATGGATTTCATCGGCTCACGTCCGGTGTATTCCCGGAAGCCCATGGTGAGGACAGGGTCCTCCGCGATCCATCTCCTCACGCTGATGTCGCCATAATAGTCACCTTTCAGGTCGTAGAAAGCGGGAATCTCCAGCCTTTTAGGCAGGACCACCAGTTCCTGGATCAGACTGACTTCACTGGACATCACCTGCAGCCCCAGGAGGTCCCCTGCGCTCAGGCGGACATCATGGAAGAGATAACGTCCCCTCTTCATCGCCCTGGCTTCATATGTCCTCCTGACGCGTTCACGGGGCAGCATCATCATGGTGAAGGTGGAGCTTCCACGGATGACCTTACCCTCTTTGTCGAGGATATGGACATACTCCGGAAGGAGCTCCCTTACCTGGAAGAAGGTCAGCGGAAGGGGTTTGTCGTTCTCGATGACGATATGGATCCTGAAGGACTCATCGATCTCCACCAGCGTCCTGTCGAGGCTCCGCTGATAGGTGATCCCATAGAGGGCATACTTCTCCCATACCATGTTGAGGAGGAGTCCCACGATGATGATGGCGAAAAATAGATAGATCATGGTCAGGCCTCGATCTTTTCCAGAGGTACCGGCACCTTCTGGAGGATCTCGTCCATATAGGTGTAGATGCCGCGAAGACGCTGCCCTTTCAGGATGATTCGATGGTTCAGCGTATAGCGCGCCATGGTCTTGACATCCTCGGGAAGGACATGGTCCCTTCCTTCTGTCAGCGCCAGGGCTTTCGCCGCAAGCGTGAGCGCGATGCTGCCTCTCGGGCTCACCCCAAGGAGCGTCTTCTCATCCTTGCGGGTATGCTCCACGATGTCCAGGACGTATCCCATGACATCGTCCGTGATCTTCACGGATTTCAGCGCTTCCTTCAGAAGGTCCAGCTCCTCCGGGGTCACCGCAGGCCGGACCGCATCGAGGCTGCCCCTGTTGTCACGCAGGGCGATGAGCTTCTCCTCCTCCCTGTCCGGGTAGCCCATGGCGATCCTCATGAAGAACCTGTCCAGCTGGGCTTCCGGCAGCGGGAAGGTCCCGTGGGATTCCACAGGGTTCTGGGTGGCAAGGACCATGAAGCTCCTGTCCAGCTCCCTGGTCACGCCGTCGACACTGATCTGTTTCTCCTCCATCGCTTCCAGCAGGCTTGACTGGGTCCTCGGTGTCGCCCTGTTGATCTCATCCGCAAGGATGATGTTCGAGAAGAGCGG
>DATISI010000454.1:0-4736 GCA_035581745.1 Clostridiaceae bacterium | reverse complement strand
AGTATGCCACGCCTACAGACCAGAGACGAGGTAGCATGACGGCGGGAGGCAACCGGAAGATCACGGTCATCTCCTCGGGAAGCGAGGACCTTGGAAGGATCCAGGACCTGAAATTCACCGATGGACGCTTCTTCACGGAAGGGGAGGCGGATGACGGGCGGGCCGTGGTGGTCATCGATGAGAATGGCGCCATGAACCTCTTCGGACGTCTCAATGACGTCGTGGGGGAGACCGTCACGATCAGTCTCAGCAACACGACGAAAAGGGTCACCGTGATCGGCGTCTCCGAAAGTGTCAACCCCCTTGCTGGCGCATCGAACTTCAGTGAGAATATCCCGGCGTTCGCCTATATCCCTTACAACCTCTATGTGCAGATGAATCCCCAGGACACGAGGATCAACTCCTTCTATGTGTCCAGCACAGCCAAAGAGAACACGGAAGAGGTCGCAAGGAACATCGTGAGCCTGCTCAAGGTCAGGAAGAACAACATGGACAGGGACATCTACCAGGCGAATTCCTTCCTCGGTGCACTTGACCAGGTGGACAACATCATCAGCCTATTCACCTCCTTCATCGGAGCGGTGGCGGCAATCTCCCTCCTTGTCGGAGGCATCGGCGTCATGAACATCATGCTGGTGTCCGTTACAGAAAGGACCAGGGAGATTGGAATCCGTAAGGCCATCGGGGCCACGACGACGAACATCATGGTGCAGTTCCTCACGGAATCGGTCATCATCGCGCTCATCGGAGGTGTGCTTGGCATGGTCATCGGGATCAGCGGAGCCCTCATCGGAGGCAGCCAGATCGGCATCATCGCGGTGCTCTCCGTATCCCAGATCATCGGCGTCATCCTGTTCTCGTCCGCCATCGGCATCTTCTTCGGGATCTATCCCGCGAGGAAAGCCGCGAAGATGAACCCGATTGATGCGCTACGCTACGAATAAGGGATGACCACGATACGAATAAGGAAATGGAAGCTGAAGAAGCAGAAAGGAGGACGCGATGGAAACCGTGGCAAAAGTCAGAAATCATCTTAAAGAGAACTACAGTCCGGGCTACGGCATCCTCTGGATTGTCATGGTTCCCGTGATGTACCTCATCTCCCTCCTGTCCAGACAGTACCCTCAGGTCCTCGAGACCTACTATTCCTCATCGGTCAACAAGGCCTTCATCAGCCTGTTGAGCCAGCTCACCGGGATGATACCGGTGTCCATCGGAGAAGTCCTTTTCGTCTTCTTCGTCCTCTTCATGGCCCTGCGTGTGGTTTCCCTCCTGTACAGCGCCCTGACGGGAGGCTTCAGGAAGAAGCTCTATCGCACAGTGGTCCTCCTTGCAGCGATCTATGTCCTTTTCATGGGCTTCTGGGGACTGAACTACAACCGTGTCTCCGTTCGTGAAATGGCAGGGCTGACAGAAACGTTATACACCAAAGAGGAACTCTATGGCATGAACAAGGCCCTCATCAGCAAGGTGAATGACCTGCGTGAGGCGGTCACGGAAAATCGGGAAGGGGTCATGGTGGTCGATGGTTCCAGGCACTCCGTCCTGAGACGTGCCAGGGCGGCATACGACCTGACCGAGGATATCGGAGCCCTGGACGGAACCTATGGCGTGCCCAAGCCCATCGGGCTTTCGGACTATATGCTCTACACCGGAATCACCGGGATCTATATGCCTTTCACAGGAGAGGCCAATGTCAATATCGCGGTTCCCGACCTGCTGCTTCCTGCGACCGTCCTTCACGAGATGGCCCATCAGCGGGGCATCGCCTATGAGGACGAGGCGAACTATGTCGCCTACCATGTAGCAGCGAACCATCCGGATGCCGACTTCAGGTACTCCGGAGCCCTCCTCGGTCTCATGAACGCGATGAATGCCCTGAGAAGCATGGACAAGGACCTCTTCGAGGCGCTTGCGGAAGGCTACTCCGACGGATTGCGCCGCGACCTTGTCGCCTACAACGCCTTCTGGAAAGACTACGAAGGACAGGTGGAAGAGACGGCAACCCGGATCAATGACGGCTATCTGAAAGGGAATGGACAGGTGGAAGGGGTAAGGAGCTACGGCATGATGGTCGACCTTCTCCTGGAGCGGTTCTACCAGAAGGGAACACTCTGAAACCGTACCGCTCAGGAGCTCCCTTTTTTCATGCCTTTATTTTATCTACCTTTACGGCATCATGGTCGGATCCCATAACCAGCAGGTGCCTTCTGGAAACAGGAGGTTGGCAGGCCACATCAGATTGCGCAGCTGAGCCAGATCAGGAAATGAACAGGAAGGGAAATGAGCAGGGCAGGAGAGGTTGATAAAGAAGGATATGGAAATGGAGAAAGGGAAAAGGCAGGAGAACCCTCGATGGGCCTCCTGCCTTTATTTCCGGATATTCCTGCTATTTGGAGTGGAAGTGGTGGATGACTCTGTACTCTGGCAGTTCTCCCGCAAGCGGAGCGAAGTATGCCTGGGATGCCTCCGTCACATTGAATCCATCCTCGGAGATGAATTCCTTGGGAAGGTACTTGATCTGGTTCGCGATGTTCGCGGCCTCTGTAGAGGTGTAGGAGACGCGGTAGGACTCGCCTTGTTCGCGGACAAGGATGGAGACCTTTCCGGTCTCTCCTGCGACCGCAAGCTCGAGCGCTTTCGCACCGAGGGTCACCGCCTCTTCCTGGTCTATGGAAGAGACACAGTGGAACGCGCAGCGATGCAGGACGGAAAGCTCCAGTTCCTTGACACGCTGTGTGATGCCGTTGTCCATGACGAGGTGCTTGATGGCGTTGCCAGCTCCCCCGAGCTGGGCATGGCCAAAGCTGTCATGGCTCTGTGCGCTGGTTGCGGCGAGGAAGTCACCACTTGCGTACTTCACGCCTTCGGAAACGACGATATAGACGTGGCCTTTCTCCTCGAACAGCTTCCTGACTTTCTCGATGAAGGCGGCTTCATCGAAAGCGACCTCTGGAAGCAGGATGAAGTCGGCACACTGGCGTCCGTGGTACCTTGCGAGGGAAGCGGAAGCGGCAAGCCATCCGGTATCCCTGCCCATGGTCTCGGTGATGAAGATCCCGTTGTTCGAGTAGACAAGGGAATCGAGGTAGCTCTCCAGGGTGCTGGTGGCGATGTATCTCGCTGCGGAGCCGAAACCTGGGGTATGGTCGATCACCATGAGGTCGTTGTCGATGGTCTTCGGGATGCCGTTGATCTTCACATCGATACCGTTCTCTTTGGCATAGGCGGAAAGCTTCTTCACGGTGTCCTGTGAGTCGTTGCCTCCGATGTAGAAGAAGGCGTCGATCTCATTCTTCCTGAAGACCTCGAAGAGTTTCTCGTATTCCGCTTTGTGCTGCGTGCTGTCCTTCAGCTTGTACCGGCAGGAACCGAGTCCGGAGGAAGGTGAGTTCTTGAGAAGGGTCACTTCCGCATCTGTCAGTGTGTCGAGGTCGAATAGGTCCTCATTCAGGATCCCCTCGATGCCGTTCATTCCGGCAAAGACCTTGTCAAAGTACTTCTTCTCCCTGTTTGCCTCATAAAGGCCCATGGCTGATGCGTTGATGACCGCGGTCGGTCCCCCCGATTGTGCGATTAGACAGTTTTTCATCATTATCTCCCCATTCTTAAATTTATCGTTGGTTTACAGAATAATCTTATCACGAAACGCTGATGAAACGTAAAAAAAATGAGCGGATTGATCGAAAATCGGAGTGCCTGGAAGAGCCTCATTCAGGCCAGCCGGACAGTCTGGATAACCAGCAGACTGTCTGGTCGAAGACGTACGGCATTTCAGCGGACGGATTCCAGAAAGGGAGACTGATCCGCTTCTGTTGAAAAAAGTCGGAATACACCGTATAATGAATCAAAGAAAACCACGACCAGCTGACAAAGGTCAGGAGGCGTGGCGTTAAGGAGAAAGAGATGAGTTCAATCGAGGTTCTCAGGAACCATAAGATAAAAGTGACAAAGCCGAGGCTTGCGATCTACGAGATCCTGGCCAGCAAGGAAAATGGAATAGATGCAGAGTATATCTACAACAGGTGCCTGGACTCCAATCTGGTGGTCAACCTCTCCACGGTATACCGGACCCTCGAGCTTTTCGAGGAAGTCGGCCTCGTGAGCAAGTATGACCTGGGCGAGAAAAAATACAACTACAGCCTGAAAAGGCACGAACATATCCATACGCTGGAGTGCAGCATGTGCCACAGGGTCATGAACCTGGACTGCCCCATGAAGCAGATCGAGGACCTGGTCTCCAGGGAGACAGGATTCCACCTGACCGAACACAGACTGGAGCTGAAAGGAATCTGTGCAGACTGCATGACAGGGGAGACAGGGAACGTATGATCAATCTCGTGAAGAACAACAGGGTGCTCGCAGGACTGGTGGTCCTGGTCTTCATCCTCAGCACAGCCGCCAATCTCTTCGACCTGGACCTCCAGGTCGCGAATGTCTTCAGCTTCTCCAGGACGTCCTTCGGCATCAACATGCCGGTGTTCCTCTTCCTCGTCATCCTGGCGACTGTCGCAGACAGGAACCTCAATAAGAAAAAGGTCAGGTAAATAAGCCAGATACAGCCAGGTGGATCCAGAAGGATTCCCTGGTTTTGTTTTGTCCGGAATTCAGGTCAGTTTGGGAACCGTGCGAGATTCCCATAGGGAAATCTCGCGCTGAGGAATGCCATGGACATCGATTTCAACTGGGTTCCTGGTAGAATCAGGAACATATGGAAGGGACATTCTGAATTTTCT
>DATISI010000453.1:0-3372 GCA_035581745.1 Clostridiaceae bacterium | reverse complement strand
TTAATAATCAGGTTAAGAGGTTTAACATCACGATTACCATAGGTATTATTATCCTAGGCTAGTGAAGTTATATTTAGCATAACAGTATATAGTGTACTGCTTAAAGCCAAATCGTGAACAGAACATGAACGATTTCACATTTCATTAATATTTATCGTTCATTTTCAAGTATTCTTTGAATTAAATTAACTTCTATGTTTACAACATTAGAATCACTTTATGGCAAATTGAAAATCATTAAAATGACATTGTGATTTCGCATTTTTATCAAGTAACAATAATATGCTCCCCCATTATAAACAGTTATAATTTTACTGTCTACAACAAGAAGAGCATATTCGTAAATTTCTTCTATTTTTTCTATTTCTTCTGTTATGGTTTCTTAAACACTATCTGAAAATACAGCTTTTTGTCACGCAACTTACTTATAGTCAGAGTGTACCGCACTGAAGTACTCATCCAGAGTCAATCCGCTGGCAGTCACTTTTCGGGCAAGGTCCACACCCAGATATCTGAAATGCCATGGCTCGTACAGTAACAATGAAACCCACTTTCGGATCGCTTTATCGCTGTTATTATCTAATAACACAAAAAAAGGAAGATACTTCTAAAATGTACCCTATAGTGTAGACACCCATAAAAAGGTAGCTACACTATAGGGTAATTTTGTTATACTGAAAGAATATCAGATAAGGATTCAGGAGGAGACGAGATGAGCAAGAAGCTGTTCACCAAAGAAGAAGTGGAAGAACTGTCCAAGAACCCCTACGTCCAGTCCGTCAGTCCCAAGGGCATCACCTATACCGATGCTTTCAAGGAGACTTTCCTTGAAGCTTACGCTCAGGGAAAGTTTCCAAGGGAAATCTTCGAAGCCCATGGCTTCCGGGTGGAAGTCCTTGGGATGAGGCGGATCAACTCTGCCCAGGACCGATGGAGCAAAGCCTACAAGAAGGATGGGGCCATCGGGCTTCAGGATGGACGGAAGGACCATCCTGGAAAGCCCAGGACCCATGAGCTGACCCTGGAGGAGAAGAACGCCCGGCTCAGGTCCGAGAACCTCATGCTCAGGGCGGAGAACGAACTTCTAAAAAACATCGAAAGAGCGGAAAGGAGGCTGGGAAAGAAGCGGTAGCGCTCCTTGCGGAGGAGAAGTACCACCTGATCAGGCAGGTCATCACGAAGTACAGGCTGGAGAACATGCTCTCCCACCTGTGCAGCATCGCCGGAACCTCGCGTTCCGGGTATTACCGATACTTCTCCAAGGCAGGCGAAGAAGCCCACAGAAAGCGTGAAGAACGTGATGAGGCGCTGAGGGTAATCATCCAGATGGCCTACGACTTCAAGAAATGCAGCAAAGGCGCAAGGCAGATCAAGATGACCCTTGCGGGTGAGTCCGGAATCATCATGAACCTCAAGTGCATCCGCAGGATCATGAAGAAGTTCGGGATTGTCTGTACCTACCGGAAACCAAATCCCTACAAGAAAATCATCAAGGCGACCCGTGAGCACACAGTGGTCCCGAACCACCTTGTCCGGAATTTCAGGCAGGGAATCCCCGGGAAGGTCCTGCTTACAGACATCACCTATGTCCCTCAGCCCAACGGCAAATGGGCCTATCTGTCGACCATCAAGGATGGTTCCACCAACCAGATCCTCGTCCATAACCTCTCCCAGAGCCTGGAGATGCCTCTTGTCACCGACACCCTGATAAAGCTGAGGGATTCAGGCATCGTGTTCCCTGAAGGCGCACTGATCCATTCGGACCAGGGAGGCCACTACACCAGCCCCGTCTTCCAGAACATCGTGAAATCCATGGGTCTTGTGCAGTCCATGTCCCGCAGGGGAAACTGTTGGGACAATGCGCCACAGGAGTCCTTCTACGGGCATTTCAAGGACGAGGCGGACTTCAGGACCTGCAAAACCTTCGAAGAGCTCCGTGAGGAGATCGACGGCTACATGGACTACTACAACAACTTCAGATACCAGTGGAACCTAAAGAAGATGACCCCTATCCAATATAGGGATCATCTTCTTAGCCAACTTTGACACTACCTTTTTTGAGCTGTCCTTGACATAGGGTACAATTTATTCTTGTATCTGGTCTCTATTCTTCTGTGGTGATTCCGATGACCGCTTCCGCGATGTTGTTGGAATGGTCTCCGATACGTTCCATGTTGGAGATGAGGTCGAGGAAGAGGATTCCCGCGATCGGGGTGCATTTTCCCTGGTTCAGTCTCCTGATGTGCGTATCCCTGTATTCCTTCTCCAGCTCATCGATCCGCTTCTCCACACCTATGATGGTTTCCGCGCGTTTGATGTCATTGTTCTTATAGCTGTCGATGGCGATGTTGATGGCCTCCATACAGTAGGAGTACATGGCCTTGAGTTCCGCTACGGCATCGTCCGTGATCTCGACGCCTTTTCGGATCTTCTCCTGAGCCAGTTCGATGATGTTCTCGGCATGGTCTCCGATACGCTCCACGTCATTGATGACATGGTAGGTGGTGGCAATCCTTCCGAATTCATTGATATCGATATCGCTTCCCGAGAGTTCCACAAGGAAGTCTGTGATGTTCTCGGTGAGCTCGTTGATGATCTTCTCATTGGCGTAAATCCTGTCCGCATTGGTCTCATCGCTTTCCAGGAACGCTTCCATGGAGAGCTTGAAGTTGTCCTTCGCGATTTCAGCCATTCTGACTGTCTCGATGATGACCTGTCCTTCAGCGATGGATGGTGTCTGCAGGAGTCTCTTGTCCAGTCTTCCGACATCAGGAAGTCTGACCTCATCTTCTCCGACAAGCTTGTTGGAGATTTTGATCAGGACATTCGCGAAAGGAAGAAGGATAATGGTGTTCAACACGTTGAACATGATATGAAGGTCCGCAATCTGCATCTTGATGTCTGCGACATTAAAGCTCCTCACGACGGAAATCATGAGTGGTCCGAGCGGAAGGAAGATCACCGTTCCGATCAGATTGAAGAGCAGATGGATGATGGCCGCTTTCCTTGCGGTCTTGTTGGCTCCGATGGAAGAGAGCAGCGCTGTCGCGCAGGTACCGATGTTGGCACCCAGCAGCATAGGGAATGCGATTTCCATGTTGATCCTGCCAGTTGAAGTCATGGCGAGCAGGATTGTCGTCGTGGCGGAGCTGGACTGGAGGATGGCTGTCACCACCGTTCCGACCAGGACGCCCAGATACCATCTACCACTCATGGTGAGGATGATCTCCGCGAAAGCCTCGGATGTACGCAGTGGGACCATGGCGTCACTCATCATGTTCATACCGAGCAGGAGTAATCCGAAGCCCAGAAGGATGCTGGCGACGTCACGTCTCTTCTTCGCTTTGGAGAACATGAACATCATGGCTCCAA
>DATISI010000452.1:0-5020 GCA_035581745.1 Clostridiaceae bacterium | reverse complement strand
AGTCATCTTATCCATTCGTCTTCTCCTTCTTCAGGTCCTTTATTAGGGTCTCCAGGTCCGTCACGCTGTCCACCGGGTAGATGGTGCCCTTCACCTTGTTCTGCTTGAGCAGCGAGGCCAGGGCTTTGCCCGGTCCCACCTGGATATACACATCCTCATCGCTCTGGGGAAGCTTCTCCAGGGAATCGGAGAACCTTACAGAGGAATAGATGTGCTTTTCGAGGATGTCCTGATAATCATCAGTGGCCTCATAGAAATCGCCCTTGTAGTTGGAAAGGACACGTGTTTCTGGTGCCTTGAGACTGAAAGTGTCCAGGTATTCCCTGAATTCCGTCCCAGCATCCTTCATGAGTGGCGTATGGAAAGCGCCTGACACGTTGAGGAAGGTGATCTTCTTCGCGCCTGCCGCCTTCAAAGCAGCTTCCATGTCGTCCTTCATGTCCGTATGTCCACCGACGACTGTCTGTGTCGGGGCATTATAGTTCGAGATATAGATGGCTTCTTTTCCCTTCAGGGCATCCTCGATCAGGTCTCGGGAGAAGAACGATACCGCAGCCAGGAAGCCGCTGGTCTTCTCTGTCGCCTTCTGCATGGCCTCAGACCGTTTCTTCAGGAGTTTCACCCCGTCGCTGAAGGAGAAGACGCCTGCAGCGCAAAGCGCGCCGTATTCGCCCAGGCTGAGTCCGCCCATGGCGTCCGCCCTGATCCCGTTCTCGAGGAGGATCCTGTGGATTCCCGTGCTCATCGTGAAGATGGCAATCTGGGAATTCTCCGTACGGTCAAGAAGCTCCTTGTCCGCGAGGACGCTTTCAAGGTCGATTCCCGAGACGTCAGAAGCCTCTTTCACAAGATTCCTGTAGCTTTCATAGGTGGTATGGAAGTCGTGTCCCATTCCGGGCACCTGAGCGCCCTGACCGGGAAAAAGAATATATATGCTCATCTATCTCCTATCCTTTACAGCTGAATGAATTTTGATTTGTCGATTAACTTCTCCAGGATGTCCTTCGCAGGTCCTCTGAAATTGACCATTCCCGCAATCTGTCCGGACATGAAGGAACCCTTTTCCTTGTCCCCATTGATGACCGCCTCGTAAAGCGCACCTTTTCCGAGCTCTTCCAGTTCCTCAAGGCTTCCACCATTCTTCTCGAGTTCCTCGAAACGTCTGGTGAGTTTGTTCCTGAGGACCTGTACGGGATGTCCTGTAGGTCTTCCCGATACCGTGGTATCGATGTCTCCTGCGTTCATGACCATGGTCTTGTAGTTCTCATGGGCCTTGCATTCGTCAGCGACGATGAAGACGGTACCGACCTGGATGGCTTCCGCGCCCAGGGTGAATGCCGCGTCCACGCCTCTGTGGTCACCGATGCCGCCAGCTGCGATGACCGGAATCGATACCGCATCCGCGACCTGTGGGACGAGGACCATGGTGGTGAGCTTTCCGATATGTCCGCCTGACTCGTTGCCTTCAGCGATGACGGCGTCTACGCCGATCCGCTCCATCCTCTTGGCGAGCGCTACGGATGGGACGACAGGAATCACCTTGATTCCCGCTGCCTGGAAGGCTGCGATGTACTGGGCAGGGTTTCCTGCGCCTGTTGTCACCGCCGCGACCTTCTCCTCCAGGCCAACCTGGATGACTTCGTCCTTGAAGGGACTAAGCAGCATGATGTTCACGCCGAAAGGCTTTTCGGTCAGTTCCTTCGCGATCCTGATCTCTTTCCTGATGATTTCCCCCGGGGCATTGCCACCGGCAATGATTCCAAAACCGCCGGCATTGGAGACTGCGGCGGCAAGCCTGCCATCAGCAAGCCATGCCATCGCGCCCTGGAACACGGGATACTTGATATCCAATAGTTCACATATTCTGTTTCCCATTATTTACTCCTATGCTGTCTTTTTTTCCACGAAGCTCACGGCATCCTGTACGGTCTTGATGGCTTCTGCGTCATCGATGGTAATATCAAATGCTTCTTCAAGCTCCATGACGAGCTGTACGAGGTCGAGGGAATCGATTCCCAGGTCGTCCATGAAGTTGGATTCCAATTTGATGTCCTCCTCAGGGATGTTCAGTTCTTTGGCCAGGATCTCTCTTACTTTTTCAAATATCATGAATAATTCCTCCTAAAATTTTGTTTATTAATCTATCAAAATGGCTAGCCATCTCAATCCTTTTGCAGTTCCCCTTTTTCGGGGCATTTCTTTCAAATCGTTACCTTCAGGCTTTGTTCCAGTCGATGATGACCGCTCCGTAGGTCAGTCCTCCGCCAAAGCCGACCAGTCCGACCTTCTCTCCTGACTTCAGGAGTCCATTCCGGTTCATCTCGTCCAGCGCGATGGGGATGCTTGCCGCAGAAGTGTTTCCCGTGCGGTCAAGATTCACGTAGAACCGCTCTCTTGGAAGGTTCATCCTCGAAGCCGCCGCATCGATGATGCGAAGGTTCGCCTGGTGCGGGATGACGTGGTCCAGGTCCATCAGGGTAAGTCCTGCTTTCTCGACGGCTTCCGATAGGACCTGAGGAAGGATCCGCACAGCGAATTTGTAGACTTCCTTTCCGTCCATCAGGATGTAGTTGTCCGAGGGGTTCTCCCCTGTGAGGAAGTTCCGGACCTTGAACTCTCCAGTTGAAAGTGCCGGTCCCTTGGTGCCGTCGGATCCGGTCGAGATACCCAGGATTCCTGCGCCTCTCGTAAGGACAGCCGCACCGGCTCCGTCTCCGAAGAGGACAGCCGTGGTACGGTCACTGTAGTCTACGATTTTCGAGAGCACTTCCGCTCCGATCACCAGCGCATATTCTTTGTCTGAAACATGGAAAAGGCCTTCTGCGATTTCCAGTCCGTAGATGAACCCTGTACAGGCTGCGTTGATATCGAAACACGACGCGTTCACCGCACCAAGTTTCGCCTGGACATAGCAAGCGGTCGAAGACAGGAGACTCTGGGGGGTTATGGTCGCCACAATGATGTAGCCCAGCTGGTCAGCTTCAATGCCGGCATCTTCCAGCGCCCTGAGCCCTGCCTCGTAGGCCAGGTCACCTGTGTTCTCATCTGTAGCCAGGGCTCTCTGCCGGATGCCGGTCCTCGAGACGATCCATTCGTCCGTGGTATCGACAACTTCTTCCATATCCTTGTTTGTGACTATATTCCTGGGCATATAGCTTCCGGTTCCTATTATTCTGGACAAAACGTCACCTCACATCTGTTTCTTCATATACTTATTTGACTATCAAACTATATGATTTATTCCGTCCATTTACAATTATTCATATTCCGCGATATTTCAGTATTTAATCCACTTTACCTTCCAATTGCTCCCTTTTCCGCGAATTTATGATTTCTGGAATATTTAAACCTTTGTTAAGAATTTGACCTGTGTAAATGTTTACATCAGCCCTTTTACGGAAGGTCTTCTACATGCCCTGTGAATGGATGACGATGTCCTTAGATACACAACACAGCCTCCTGACTGGTTCTGACCATGCCTTTCGCTGCAGGATCATCCTCCGAGGCAGGGTCTCGCACTTCGCCTGATGGCATGGTCACCATGACAGGATTCCGGGTGCAAGACGTGAAAAGACCCCTGGACCATCTCGATGGAGACGATCCAGGGGCCAGTCAAACCGATTATACCGGGCAGCTCATCATTCACAAGCTGTCCTTCTCAAGTACCTTGCGCGAAATCACATCATCCATGTGCAGATTACGCCTAAGCGCATCATTCGATATAGAAATCCTCATCCTTGATCACATTCCCACCCATGAGGTAGAAGACGATCTCCGCACTCGCAAAGCCTTCCTTGTGCCTTGTCAGGGATTTTGCCAGGCTTGTCAGCGTGGATGCCGTGATGCCGGTGAGACTCCTGATTTCCTACTTTGTATAATAGGGCTTGCAGAAAAGTCTCATCAGCCTGTCCTGCATGGCCTTCTTGTACTGGTAATCCACAGAAGGGTCCCTGTGGGGACCTGTCTTCCCGCGATGGTGTTCCTCGCAGAGATAGACCACATTGAGGGGGAAGTCTATTCCCCCCTCCTCCCTGTGGATGATGTGGTGCCTGTCACCAGGCCTTCCGCATACGATGCATTCGTTCAAATATAAACCTCCTGCATTCTACAGTTTCGCTTCTTCAGTGATGAACTTGTGGTAGTTGTACTTCTCTTTGTCTTCCTTGATCACACGGGCGATGAAAGTCTCCTTGTCCATGGAACCTTCGTCCCCCTTCTCCCTTGACCTTACGGAGAGCGTACCGTTCGCGGCTTCCTGTTCGCCGATGACGACGATATAAGGATGTCTCTCGTTCCTCGCTTCCCTGATCTTGTAGCCGATCTTCTCGCCTCGGTAGTCCGCTTCGACACGGATTCCTCGTGCTTTCATTTCCGCTGCGACCTGCTCCATGTATTCATGGTGTTTCTCGGAGATCGGAAGGAGCTTGACCTGGACTGGTGACAGCCATAACGGGAATGCACCCGCATATTTCTCGATCAGGAGGGCCATGGTGCGTTCATAGCAGCCGATGGAAGTCCTGTGGATGACGTAAGGCATCTTCTTCTGTCCGTCCTTGTCCACATAGTACATCTGGAACCGTTCAGGAAGGGCGAAGTCGATCTGTACGGTGATGATCGTGTCCTCTTTTCCATGGACATTCTTGAACTGCAGGTCGAGCTTCGGACCGTAGAATGCGGCTTCGCCAACAGCTTCCTTGTAAGGTAGACCAGTATGGTCGAGGATTGTCCTCATCTTGTCCTGTGTGTCTTCCCATGCAACAGGATTGTCGATATATTTCGCCTTGTTGTTCGGATCCCATTTGGAGAATCTGTAGGAGATGTCATCCTTGATGCCCAGGATGTCCATGACATAATCGATGAGTTTCAGGACGCCAAGGAACTCTTCCTCGATCTGGTCAGGTCTGACCACCAGGTGTCCCTCGGAGATCGTGAACTGCCTGACACGGATCAGTCCGTGCATCTCGCCTGAAGACTCGTTACGGAACAGGGTCGAGGTCTCCGCATAGCGGATAGGCAGCTC
>DATISI010000451.1:0-2276 GCA_035581745.1 Clostridiaceae bacterium | reverse complement strand
AGGCAGCGGTTCCAACTGCTCCCTGTGGCGGGCCCTTATATCCATGTCCTGTATCAAATCTTGTCTAGATCTTGTTTCCACGCATCTTCGGTGCGCTCTTCATCCTGCTGCTTCGTTCGTTGGAAGCCTTCTTGTGCTTCATGTCCATATCCCTGGAAGCGCTGCGCTCTGAGGACTTCTTGTCCCCAAAGTTCCTGTCGTTCCGGTCAAAGGACCTTCCCTGCGGCGCATTGTCCGCTCTTGAGGCCAGCTGGCCCTGCTGAGGTCTGCGCTGGTTGGTCGCCTTCGGGATGATCTCAAGGATCACCATCGGGTATGGATGTCCGGTCACGGCATTGATCTTCTTCTTCGTGAGCTTCTCGATATCCTTCAGGAGTGCCTGTTCTGCGAAATCACAGAAGGAGATGGATTTTCCTGACAGTCCGGCTCTTCCTGTACGTCCGATCCTGTGGACATACGTCTCAGGAACCTCTGGCAGGTCGAAGTTGAACACATGGGAAAGCTCGTTCACGTCGATTCCTCGTGCTGCGATATCCGTCGCGACAAGGACTCTGATCTCTCTGCTCTTGAACTTGTTCAGGGCAGTCTGCCTTGTGCTCTGCGCCTTGTCTCCGTGGATGGCAAGCGCGTTGATGTTCATCTTGACCAGTTCCTTGACCACCTTGTCAGCGCCATGCTTGGTCCTGGTGAACACCAGGGCGGACTCGATGGACTTGTCCTTCAGGAGATGGATCAGAAGCTCCTTCTTGTTGGCCTTGTCCACATAGTAGACACTCTGGTCGATGATCTCGACGGTGGAGGATTCAGGCGTGACCTGGATCTTCACCGGGCTGGTGAGGATGGAATCCGCCATGCTGGAGATCTCATGCGGCATTGTCGCCGAGAAGAGCAGAGTCTGCTTCACTTTAGGCGTCTTCGCGAGGATCTTCTTCACATCGTTGATGAATCCCATGTCCAGCATACGGTCCGCTTCGTCAAGGATGCAGATCTCAACCTGGCCGAGCTTCACGATGTTCTGGTTGATGAGGTCGAGCAGTCTGCCTGGAGTCGCGACCAGGATGTCGACGCCTCTTCTGATGGCATCCTCCTGTGGTCTCTGTGCGACGCCGCCATAGATGACGGTGCTCTTCAGGTTCATGAACTTGCCATAGGCATGGAAGCTCTCATCGATCTGCACGGCCAGTTCCCTGGTCGGGGTCAGGATGAGCGCTCGGATCGTTCCTTTTGGAGCGGTCCTGTTCTTCGAAAGCCTCTGGAGTGTCGGTACGGCAAAGGCACAGGTCTTGCCTGTCCCGGTCTGCGCGCAGCCAAGCACGTCGCGTCCTTCGAGGATGGGTGGAATGGCTTTCGCCTGGATGTCTGTAGGGATTTCATAGTTCTCGACCTTCAGAGCCTTGAGGATCATAGGGTCGATATTCATTTCATTAAATTTCATTGGTTCTCCTTATATTCGCGCATTGTTCAGGTATTTATATTTCGTGATTCACCTGAAGAATACGAAATACGGGTTTGCCGGATTGGTTGGTCCTGAGCTTCATCTCGAAGACGCCGGCCTGACAGCAATTTCCGGGAAGCTCTCCTTCCTGCGGCACGCTGTCCTGTCAAAAGGTCCCCTGTCAAATCAAGACAGGTTTCTTTTCCAGAACTTATATTATAACACAGTTTGTATGATTATATTGTTTTTTCTATAGCGTTTTTCTCCTCATAAGCCCTGGCGCTGATGCAAACGATATCAGTCCGCTTACCATCATGGCATCCCGGAAGTCGGGGTTTCCGGAAGTGGTTTCCGGAAATGTCCGCTTCCGTTCAAAGTAAGGTTGGCATATTCCCGCTCAGCCTATATAATCTAATCAGGAAACAACTTACGTGGAGACATGGAGACATGACTCGAAATCAGGAGGACAATATGATGAAGAAAAGACTGCTCAGCCTTCTGGTTCTCGCTGCCCTATTCCTCTTCACCGCCTGCACCGAAGCACCAGCGGCTCCCCCTGCGACGCCGCCGGCAGCTCCTCCCGAGACACAGGAACCCGGAATGATGACGTTCGAGCTGACCGCGGAAGAGCAGTCGGCCTATGAGGCGATCAGTGCGGACAAGGATGACAGCCATCTCGAAGGGCTTGAACCGATTTCCGTGGCCAAACTCTACATCCAGTCGCTGCTCGACGAGGACTACGAGACGGAATACGCCCTCTATTATACCTCCAAAGTAGCCGATGGAGAGGGATGGACGCTGGAGGTCCACCTTGCGATTCCGGAAGACGACAGGCCGACAA
>DATISI010000450.1:0-2478 GCA_035581745.1 Clostridiaceae bacterium | reverse complement strand
GATCAGGAGATTCGACCCGTAATACTGCTTTTCGAACTTCGACCGTATGGAACCACTGCTCAAAAGGTAAGAGCTTACGTCCCCGTAAGCCACCTCAGCGGAGCGGACCGTCACCGGAACTTCCCTGTTTGAATTGACGACTGCATATCCTGTTATTCCCACAACAGTGGCGAGCAAGATTCCACTGATGACCATTGTTTTCAATTTCATGATTATTCCTCCGGAAGCGGTCTTTCTGCACATCCATCTCACTTCAGCAAAGTGGTGCACACCGCTCATATTAATTCACCTAATTTTAATCATATCATATTAAATTAGCCTTAAGACCCTAGGGAATTTGTATAACGTCCAATTAAATATTTTGTGAATGGTTTGTTTTCTAGTATAATAATCATGTTAGAAAAAATGGAGGGGACTTAAATGATTGCACTATCATGTAAAGATATAAAGCTAAGTTATGGTATAGATGTCATCCTTGATGGTGTGACTTTTAACATAAACGAAGGAGACAAGGTGTCTCTCATCGGCGCCAATGGCGCTGGAAAGACTTCGCTCTTCCGCATCCTCACAAGACAGCTCAAGGAGGACTCCGGCGAGTTCTTCATCGACAGGAACCGGACCGTGGGCTATCTCGCCCAGGACCTTTCCCTCGACAGCTCGAAGACCATCCATGAGGAAGTCATCAGCGTCTTCTCCAGTCTTACGGATATGGAGAAGAAGATGGTCAGCCTTGAAGAAGAGATGGCAAAACCCTACGATATCGAGAACGATGCGTACCATAACAAGGTCATCACCGATTATGCCAGGACCCAGGAACTCTATGACATGCACGGAGGCTATACCTACAAGGGGGAGATGAACAAGGTCCTGTCGGGACTTGGCTTCACCGAGGAGGATTACGGAAAGCATGTATCGATCCTCTCAGGCGGCCAGAAGACACGTGTCGCCCTTTCGAAGCTCCTCCTCTCGAATCCTGACATCCTCCTCCTGGATGAGCCGACGAACCATCTGGACCTCAAGGCCATCGAATGGCTGGAGGAATACCTCCAGGCCTACAAGGGAACCATCCTGATCATCTCCCATGACAGGTTCTTCCTCGATTCCATCACGTCGCACACCTTCGACATGATCAACGGGAAAGTCTACACCTACCATGCGCCCTATACCCGTTCCCTCGAGCTCAAGGAGAAGAACTATGAGGTGCAGCTGAAGGCTTACAGGCAGCAGCAGGATGAGATCAAGAGGCAGGAAGACATCATTGAGCGCTACCACTCCTTCAACCGGGAGAAGAGCATCAAGGCTGCGGAGTCCAGACAGAAGCAGCTGGACAAGATCGAACGGATCGAAGCCCCTCCAAAGGACGGCAAGGCCGCGAAGATCTCCCTCCTCGCGGATGTGGAGAGTGGGAACGATGTCCTCTTCGCCAGGGACCTCTCCAAATCCTATGGCGACAACCTCCTTTTCGAGAATGTCAGCTTCGACATCCGGAAACGGGAACGGATCGCTCTGATCGGCGACAATGGCCGTGGAAAGACCACCCTCTTCCGGATGATCCTCGAACGGGTCCAGCCGGACACAGGATACCTCACCCTGGGAAAGAATGTCACCCTGGGTTACTATGACCAGGAGCAGTCCGACCTGACAGACGAGAAGACTGTCCTGGACGAGGTCTGGGACACCTTCCCGGAACTCTCCACGAAAGACGTCAGGACCTACCTTGGTTCCTACCTCTTCAAAGGCGATGAGGTGTTCAAGCTGGTCTCCAACCTTTCCGGCGGTGAGCGCTGCAGGGTCAACCTCCTGAAGCTCATGCTCCGCAAATCCAACTTCCTCCTTCTCGACGAGCCGACGAACCACCTCGACATCCCGTCAAGGGAAGCCCTGGAGAATTCCCTCCTCGACTACGAAGGCACCCTCTTCGTCATCAGCCATGACCGTTACTTCCTGAACAAGGTGGTCAACCAGATCTATGAGCTGAAGTCTGAAGGCATCGTGAAATACCTTGGAAACTACTCCTACTATCTGGAGAAGAAGAAGAATCCGGACCGCTATGAAGGCATCGAGACGGAAGAGAAGGTCTCCAAGACCAAGACCGTCGAGGAGAAGAAGAAGCGGAAAGAGGTCGAGAAATCGGAGAAGGCCAGGAAACAGCGTTTCTCGGAGATCGAATCCGGTATCGACAGGCTGGAGAAACGGAAGCTTGCCCTGAACGATGACCTCTGCAAAGAGGAAGTCTATTCCGATAACGAGAGGACTTCCGCCATCGCCCTGGAACTGAAGACCATCGAGACAGACCTCCATGACCTCTACGAGGAATGGGAAGCCTACATGGAATAGTCCCAGAGGATCATCCCTCCTGGAATCATAGCCATACCGTTCTAGCCACGCTGGAATTCCATGCGGACAGGATCCGATCCAATTATAGCCAAAACCGCACGAAGGAACGCCCCTGCCAAATATCTCATATGATATGGCAGG
>DATISI010000449.1:0-4356 GCA_035581745.1 Clostridiaceae bacterium | reverse complement strand
CAGCCGGAGGACAGCCAGCCCGTTCACCAGGATGCCGAAGATCGCGAAGACCATCATCCCCTGGGCATGGACTTCCTGTGGCTGGAAGATCCTCGGGATGGAACGTGTCAGGATCAGGACAGAACCGCCGACGAGGATCAGGCTGTTGACCACGGCCCCCAGAAGGGAGAACCGTGCATATCCGAAGGAGAACGCCTCATCCGCCTTCTTTGCGGAATACTTCTCGAAATACCAGGACAGCCCTAAGGAGACGGAATCCCCGAAATCATGGAGGGCATCCGAAAGGATGGCCAGACTGTTCGTCCAGAGACCGCCTGCAATTTCAAAGACCGTGAAGGCGAGATTCAGGAAGAATGCGGCCCTGATGTTCTCCACCGCGCCATGATGTTGGTGACCCCCAGGTGTTTCCCCGTCTTCTTCATCATTCAAATGGACTCCATTATGCTGTTCTTTATGATTTATCTTAGGATGATCGCCATGATGCTCTCCCAGTAGGGTTTCGTCATGGTGGCTTTCGTCATGAGGGTTCTCGTCATGATATTCCTTTTCCTTATCCATTCCATTCACCTGCTTTCATTCTGTCGTGGACAGTACGGCAAAAGCCCGCTGTCCGGTGTGAAGTCTTTCAGGACATTGGGCCTTCAAGGCCACTTGTCCTGTCCGTCCTTATTCCGTTTGTGGTGACGTATCCGATTAGACCAGCTTCTCCGGAACGAACCGTTTCGTCGCGTTCTTCATGAGGGCGTAGTCCAGGAGGTAGAGGATGGCACCTGCGATGAGCAGGATGAGCTCATTCAGCATGAAGAGGCCTGTCATCTGGCCGATGAGGAAGAAGATGATGGGGACGATGATCAGGGCGCTCATCTGCTGCGCATCCTGGAAGGTCTGTGCCTTTGCGGACACGAGGACCATGAAGGACAGGCCGAGCAGGGTGACCGCAGGACAGACCCAGAGGATCAGGAGGATCCATTTGAGGTTGGGGAAGATCATCCGTCCAAAGTAGATCCATCCCCCCACGTTCATGATGATGCCGAACATCATTGCGGAAATGAAGGTGATGGCATAGGCGGGAATCGCGACCCCCACCACTTTGGCGATGAAGAGCTCTTTGATGCTGATCGGAGTATATAGAAGGGATTCCATGGTCTTGCGTTCCTTCTCCCCGATGAAGCTTCCCGCACCGATGATGCTCGAGGTCATCACAGGAATCAGGAGGAAGAAGATGGGGAACATGTAGTTCATCGCGATCTCGATGAGGAGCTGGGAGTCGTCGTAGGTTCCGAACATTTCGCCAAAGATCTCGATCAGCTGGTCCATCCCATTCACGCCTTCCATGCCGAACTGGGCTCCGAAGAGCAGTCCGATGGGAAGGACGACGGTGAAGATGACAGGGAGGATGATCATGGGAATCAGTGTCTGCTTGCTGCTCATGATCTCCCGGATATCCTTCCGGATGACGGCATTCTGCGCTGCGTTCATGACTGCACCTCCTTCTGGAAGCTGAAGTAGAGGTCCTCGAGGTCCCAGTGGACCTGCTTCGCCTCATACACTTCTCCGCCTTCCCGGATGATTTTGGCTAGGATCAGCGAGGCGTCCAGGTCGGACGTAATCGCCACACGGATCCCGTCATCCATCCTTTTGTCGATGTCCGGAAGCTCAGGGATGTCCTTTCCTCTGACCTCAAGGTACTTCCTGCTGTTCTTCTTTGCGAGCAGCTCATCGAAGGTTCCCGCACCAAGGATCCTGCCCTTGTGGATGAATCCATAGGAGGTGCAGATCTCCTCTGCATACTTCAGCTGGTGGGTGCAGAGGAATACCGTCACTCCGCTCTCGAGGGAGAGCTGCCTGATCAGTTTCGTCACGTTCAGGGCGGATTCGGGATCCAGCCCCGCCGTAGGCTCATCGAGGAAGAGGACTTCAGGCCTGTGGAGCAGTGCCCGGGCAATCGACAGTCTCCGCTTCATTCCCGTGCTGTAGGCCTTCACCTTCTTGTCTGCAGAATCCGAGAGTTCCAGCGACTCGAAGAGCCGGGTACTCCGCTCCTTCACGTCCACTTCGGACATGCCGTGCATCCTGCCGAAGAACAGGAGGTTCTCCATCCCCGACAGGTTCTCATACATCAGGGCAGTTTCTGTCATCACACCTGACAGGCGGTTGATTTCGGCCTGCTTTGTCCCGATGTCCATCCCGAGGACCCGGGCATTCCCGCTCGTCGGTGTGAGGATCCCGTTCAGGAGCCTTACGGTTGTCGTCTTCCCGGAGCCATTGGGTCCGAGGAAGCCGAAGATTTCGCCCTTCCCGATGTTCAGGCTGATGGAATCGACAGCGTTCAGCTTGTTGTCATAGGATTTGGTCAGGTCCATGATTTCAATGACATCCATTTTCACATCTTCCCTCTTTCATGACAGGCGTCATCCCTCATCGGACCGCCCAATTTTTCTCCAGAACTTTCGTCTTTCCAGTGCTTGTCTTCCCAGACTTCCTTCCACACAGGAGGCATGCCGTTCCTATTTCTTCTTTCCCGCTTTCTTCGCCGCCCGCTCCAGATTCTCCTGCACACGGAACTTCACGATCCTTGTGATCAGGTCATAGGGGATGGGCTGGTTCAGCGGAAACTGCACGGAGCCTTTTGACCCTTTGTAGGCCGAAAGTTCTTCCCTGAAGGCCTCCATGCCGCTGGGCGTCGGATAGAACCCGATATGGTTCTTGAAGGCTGCGAAATGCACCAGGTTGCCGTGCAGGTCGAATGTCGGGATCTGATAGCTCATCGTCTCGATCGCATCAGGTGCCGTCTCGTGGATCACCTTCCGCACGGACTCCATGATGGCCTTCACGTCTTCAGGCAGCACGGCGATGTATTCATCGATATTTTTGGGGACGTTCTTCTCCTTATCCATGATTTCTCCTTTATCCTCCATATTCGATAGATTCTCTATTCCATATTCCTAAATTTCGTCATCTTCCATTCCCTCCCGATATCCGGAAGTATGGTCATGGAGAGGAACCCGAAATTTTCATTCCGGTTGCCCGAACTGTCTGATCTTCTCCTCGCGCAGGTACCTGACGATCCTTCTCACCAGGTCATAGGGGATCGGTTTGTCCAGCGGGAACTGGACGGTTCCAACCTTCCCTTTATAGGCGGCAAGCTCCTCCCTGAACGGTTCCGCGGTGCGCGGTGCGGGATACAGCGAGATGAATGTCTTGTAGGCCGCGAAGAATACAAGGTGTCCATGATAGTCGAATGTAGGGATGTTATAGCTGATGGTCTCCACGACCTCAGGCGCTTCTTCGTGGACCACCTTCCTCAGCTCCTGCAGGATCTCCTGGACCTCTGCGGGATACGCTGAGATGTATTCGTCAATGGATCGGGGAACGTTCTTCTCATTCATGGCAATGCTCCTTTCCTCATGGGATTCCCATTCAGACTTCATTTCTTCATTTTCGGACTTCAGGCCCGTCCTGACAGCAGGATAGCAGTCATTCCATCCCGTTTCCTCCATTATACCAGTATGCGGAGTTCACCTAAAAGGGCTCACGAAATAAAGTTACGTGTTTCGCAAGGCTCCTCTCCGTCAGGCGTCAGGCGATTTCAGCCACCACTTTCACAGCATCTCTGTCCGTCAAAAATAATCCGGAATTTATTCCATTTGCATGCAATTTAATTTGACAAAATCTTAATCATGCCTTATCATATTAATCGTAAGGAAAAATAGAGGAATAAGAGGTGTCAAGGATGAACGTTTATGATTTCAATGCCCAGGATATTGATGGTGAGATGCAGGACCTAAGCCAGTACAAGGGAAAGGTGCTCCTGATCGTCAATACCGCAAGCAAATGTGGTTTCACCCCCCAGTACGAAGGACTCGAGAAGCTGTACAAGAAACTCGAGGACAAGGATTTCGTGGTGCTTGGATTCCCATGCAACCAGTTCAACAGCCAGGAACCGGGACAGTCAGAGGATATCAAGACCTTCTGCGACCTGAACTACGGAGTGACATTCCCCCTGTTCTCCAAGGTTGACGTCAATGGAGCGGATGCCCACGAGCTCTTCAAGTATATAAGGAAAGAGACCAAGGGAATCCTCGGCGATTCCGTGAAGTGGAACTTCACGAAGTTCCTCATAGACAAGGATGGCAAACCTGTGAAGCGTTACGCCCCTACGGTCGAACCACTCTCCCTTGAGGACGATATCCTGAAGCTCATGTAGGCCAGAAATCTAGACATGAACGAGACATCCTGATGTTCCTGATGTCCACTCCTCCCCCTTGATGAGGCATCGGAACATCATACCCCCCTATATCATCCCCCTCCCCCATAACGCATAAGGCTCTCTTTCTTCACGGCCATCTGGTCCGT
>DATISI010000448.1:0-2524 GCA_035581745.1 Clostridiaceae bacterium | reverse complement strand
TGTTCAGGACAAAGGTCCTCATCGTGACGCTCTTTCCGCCCATGTTCGCGCCTGTGATGACCGTGCTTCCCGCCTTGAGCGTGAGGCTTACTTTGCAGAAGGACCTTCCTGTCTTTTCAAGGATGTTTTCCACAAAGGGATTCCATCCGTCTTTCATGACGATGGCATCGCCTTCCGTAAGAATTGGAAGTGCGGTGTCATGGGAGGCTGCGAGGACAGCCTTGGCCAGGAGGAAGTCCAGCCTGCCGATGGTCTCCATGTTCTTCAGGAGCACCTCCGAATAGGGCCTGATCCTGTCGGATAACTCCACCCTGATCCGGTACTCTTCCTCTTCCTCCGCACAGACCGTCTTCCTTCTCCGCTCGAGAAGCGCTTTACGGTCAGCCTCCTTTTCCGTCAGCCTGACCGCTTTCTCCAGTTCCGCTTTCTCCCGTCGGATCCCTGCAAGCGCCTCGGAATAGGCGTTATAGATATGGAAGGTGTCCATTCCGTTCCTTTCCGGGTCGAGCAGGGTCGAGATATTGTCCATCCTCACGATCCTCTCTATGGAAAGGTCCAACCTTTCCATATCCTGCGCGATATCGTGCTGGATGAGGAGGAATCCTTTCAGTTCGAAAAGCTCGAGGTCTGTAAGGGTACAGCCGTCCCTCAGCCGTTCAGCGCTGCGATGGATATCCCGGATGCGCATGAAGGCACGGGAAAGTTCCTCATGGATGGCGGTGATCCGGGGAAGCAGCAGGCTCACCCGGTGGATAAGCTCCAGTTCTTCCTTCAGCGCCGCTTTCTCCTCCGGCCTGTAGAAAGCCAGCCTCTTCTTGACCGCCTTTCCGTAAGGGCTCTGCGTCCGGATCTGGTCCAGGACGTATTCCAGTCCCAGGTCATGTTTTTCCTTAACGGTGAAGTCCATGGAAAAGCCTCCCTTCATATCCCCTTGCATCGAGGACAGGCAGATTTGTCCTTGCCCGGAACGTTTTCTCCATCTCCTGGACATCCTGTCCATCACCTTCCGCTTCCCATGGGTTGATGACAATGGCCAGAAGGCGGATTTCGGAGACGACCTGCAGGGTGATGTTCCTTTCCTTTAGCCGCTGCAGGAGCTTTCCTGTCAGCATGAACCGCGTGCCATCCTTCCCGATGAGCCTCATGTTCCGGAATAGGGGAGAGCGGAGTAGGTCCTCGATGAGTCCCTCGGTGATCGCGCCTTTGAGGAAGACCGCTTCCGTCGTTTCCGTGAGACTGCTCCGGATGTCGTCTCCAGCAGACAGGGCCATCTCACTTTGGAGACTCCGCCATGTGCCATCCTTGACCATCACCCGGCCCTCCTTATCTGGAAGAGGGATGTCGGTTTTCGAAAGTGAAATCATATCCACAGCCTCCAAAGTTTTATCCACAAGAACATCCAGATTCCTGGATAATGCAGCACCCGTGCAGAGGACTGTTCCCTCCATCCTTGCCGCAACCGACATCCTGGAGAGGGCACCGTCCACAATGAAGAGACAGTCTTTCTGGTACTGTCTCATGGTCTTCTCCAGAGCGGCGATGTCGCTGGTCCTGGATGGTCCTCCTATCTCCACATAGCCGTCCGAGAGCGCGCGGAAGATGACTACCTGGCCCATGGTCGTCCGGATGTCTGTCAGCATGAGGAGGTCCCGTGTGACGTCACAGCTGCGCAGCAGTCCGGAGGCTGTCGCGACGAGTGTCCCCTTCCGGATATAGATCCGGGGCTTGGGTGTGTGGGTCACGATGTCCGTCTCCTCACCATCCCGACCGATGGAAGTCAGGGCGAGATTCCGCGTGAGTCCTGGCTCGGAACACGCTTCAATGACCCGTGTGAGGAAGGTGGTCTTTCCCGTGTTCTTCCCCATGCCCACAATCGACAGGGAATTCACATCTTTGAGGTTTATCATAAGCTTCAGCCCTTTCTCAGGATTCCCTGGGACTCCATCTTCAGGGAATCTCCCTGGAGCAGCGCGGACAGTCCGATGCCGCTCACTTTCTTCTCTCCCGTGCAGACTGCGCACTGGCAGGTCTCTTCATAGTGCTGGGGTTCGGTATAGGTTGCGATGACCCCTTCGAAGTTCCGGAGGATGACCTTGTGTGCGCCCTGGCTGATGAGGTAGTTCGGCATGACGGGAATCTTCCCGCCTCCGCCTGGGGCATCGACGACGAAAGTCGGTACGCTGTAGCCTGAGGTATGGCCACGCAGGCCCTCGATGATCTCGATGCCTTTGGATACCGGTGTCCTGAAATGCTCAAGGCCGATGGACAGGTCGCACTGGTAGATGTAGTAAGGCCTCACCCTGATCCTCGTCAGTCCCTGTACCAGCTCCTTCATGACATGCACACAGTCGTTCACGCCTCTCAGGAGGACGGACTGGTTGCCCAGCGGGATTCCAGCGTCTGCCATGCGTGCGCAGGCCGCTTTCGATTCCTCGGTGATCTCTGAAGGATGGTTGAAATGGGTGTTGATCCAGATGGGATGGTACTTCTTCAGCATGTCGACAAGGTCCTGGGTGATCCTCTG
>DATISI010000447.1:0-4761 GCA_035581745.1 Clostridiaceae bacterium | reverse complement strand
GAGCTGCGATCGTCCTCCTCCATGGGGCGACGAGCAACAGGGAAGCGATAACAGGCTATGCCGAGGTCCTGCAACGGGAGGGCTTCGGTGTGCTGGCCCTGGATCTCCGGGGGCATGGGGAGAGCGGCGGTGACGGGGTCAACAGTTTCGGATGGGACGGATCAGCGGATGTCGGAGCTGCCGTGGAATACCTGGCAGCGCAGAACGGGGTGAGCCGCATCGGCGCTTTGGGACTCTCTTTAGGCGGAGAGGTCCTTCTCCATGCCGCGGCCTCCTATCCAGAGATCGAGGCGGTCATGACTGATGGGGCGACCTTCCTGTCCCTCGAGGATTATCTCGCGCTCCCGGCCAACCGGAGCTTTGTACACAGCTATACCAACAGGGTGGTGTTTGCGACGGCCGAGGTCTTTGGCGGACCGCCTCCGGAAGAGCGGATTGTCGATTCGATCGTGAAGGCCAGGGACACAAGGTTCCTTCTGGTCGCCGGGGGAGCGGTAAAGAATGAGGTGGACTACAACAGCCTGTTCGCGAAGCTGGATGAATCGAGGTGTGACCTGTGGATCGCTGAAGGCGCAGGACATACCGAGGCCTTCAGCAGGGACCCGGAGGGTTATGCACAGCGGATGACAGGATTCTTTGAGGCGTAGCTGCTAACAGGAGAGGACTGAACCGCGTATATAGAGGAAGGTACAGACTGTAGCGCATGGATCTGGATCCGCGGACCGAACAAAAGAAGAGGATAAGGAGGAGAATACCATGACAGAGGGAAGAGTCCCGGAAGGGTACCGTGACATGATGGAATTCAGCCTTGTGGATGCGCTCATGGGAAGACGTGCACGCCGTTTCTTCAGGGGAGCCGAGATTCCGGACGGGGTGTTCGCATACAAATCGAATTACAGGCATGAACCGCTGACGGAAGAGGAGAAGTTCCTTGTCATTGCCGCCTGTGGCGGGAACACCAGCTGGCACCACATGATCTACCGTGGTGAAATTTACGCACCGCACCTGTCCAACTACGCTGGCGCTGCCGGGGGAAGGACGTTCCCTTCTGCGGCAGGTTTCCATACGAGCATGACGTTCTTCACGGATGATGACGGCGTCTATGTCCTGGAGAATCGGGATGCTCCGGCTTTCGCGGAGCGAAGCGCAGATGGGACGCTGGATTTCGAGGCCATGGTCGATGACGTCAAAAAACGCACGAGGAAGATCCAGGATGGACGGCTGATGCTTCCGACGAGGACGCCGTGCCTGGAAGCCCACAACACCTGGGTGGTGAACCATCCGGGGTCGCTTCTGGTCATTCCGGTAGGCGACGTGGCCCAGCACGTGATTCTTGGGCTGTGCTACATGCTGCAGAACAAATTCCTCCTGTATGACGACCTGAATAGAAGGGCGGTGCCCGGACTCGAGAAATACGCCCATCTTTCGATTGAAGGGAATATCTGGCCTTTGTCCTTCGTGGAACAGCTCGCCCTGACCGAGGTCGGCGTCGAGCTCTCGACAAGCTGCTATGCCGGTGCGCTGATGCTGAATGCCATGGGTCTCGGTGGGTGGATGTTCGACGGCGTCGATCCGTTCACCACCTTTGGTGCGAATGAGGATCCCGATGCGAAGGGCCTGGGGTTCAGTTTCGACATGAAGGAGGACTGGGCCTATCCGAATTTCACCGGTCTCAAAGGGATCATGGAAGCCACCTGTCCGCCGAACTATCCGGACATGCGTGCTGCCGTCCTTGAGGTCGTGAGGCGCAAATTCGGTCCGGGAGGCCCGTTCCATGGGGAGACTCCGGGGCCGTGGAAGGATTCCGCGAAGGTGAGGACAGCAGCACAGGTGCATAACGAGGAGTTCATCGACTGTGTCACGCTTCAGGCCCAGTACATCCTGGACACTTTCGGGAAGTTCCCTGGAACCGTACCTTCGATGTTCGTCCTGACCTACCTCCAGGCGCACCATATCGACCTTGAGTTCTATGACAAGTTCTACAAACCGGGTGCCTACCTGAAGACCCATGCGGAGCATATGGAGAAATGGCATGGAGAGACACAGAAGGAGGAAGGGGAACCCATCATGAAAACCACCCACCAGCAACTCTGACCCACGGCGTCCGAGGGAGATAAATTTTGTGCGATTTGTCTGTTTTGTGTTATAATACTGATGGATATTCCCGTGGTGGAAGGAATCGCGTCATGAGCCCGGCCTCCTTCATGGATGACAGGATGACATTGACGGCGTATCCAGCCTGGAGCCTTCTGGCTTCCGGGACAAACATGGGAAAGGCATCCTGAAGGAAGCGGCTTCCGCCGGTCCTGCATGGTGCGACAGAAGAAAGCGATTCACGGGGTCAGGAAGAGGATTTCTCCCTGACCCTGATTCCTGAGCGAGGAGACTCGTTCAGGGAAAGATAAAATGATATTTCTGTGGTGGAACATCCAGCACAGCCCGAAAGGAGCCCCGATGACAGACAAACTCAAACTATACGGATTCAACAATCTCACGAAGACGCTGAGCTTCAACATCTATGACGTCTGCTACGCTGCGAACGAGAAGGAGCAGAACGAATATGTGGCCTATATCGACGAATGGTATAACGCCGACAGGCTGACCAAGATCCTCGGGGATGTGACCGACATCATCGGAGCCCACGTGCTGAACATCTCCAAGCAGGACTATGAGCCACAGGGGGCGAGCGTCACGATCCTCATTTCTGAGGAACCGGTTGACCAGACCTTCATGGATGATTCCTGCAATGCGGGCGTCGGCCTGTACGAGACCAGGAAGACCATCGTGGGGCATCTGGACAAGAGCCATGTGACGGTGCACACCTATCCGGAATACCATCCGGACCAGACCATCTCGAGCTTCAGGGTGGACATCGACGTCTCCACCTGTGGAAAGATCTCTCCGCTCAAAGCCCTGGACTACCTCATCGGAAGCTTCGATTCCGACATCATCACCATCGACTACAGGGTGAGGGGATTCACGAGGCAGGAAGACGGAAGCAAGGTCTTCATCGACCACAAGATCAACTCCATCCAGGACTTCATCGACAAGAAGACCCTGGCGGAATATGATGCCTACGATGTCAACGTCTACCAGGCGAACCTCTTCCACACCAAGATGATGGTCAAACAGCTTAACCTCAGGGACTACTTCTTCAAGAAGGAGCCATCCGACTTCACCGAGGAGGAGAGGCAGGAGATCACAGCGAGCCTCAGGAAAGAGATGATCGAGATCTTCAGCGGTTCGAATATCCTCAGCGGGAAGGACCAGCAGACAGGAGATGGCCTGGAAGACGAAAGAAAACCGCGATAAGCGGAGAAGGAGGACGAGCACAATGGATTTATGGTTTTCAGAATACCACACCAAGGATGTCAGGTTCTCGGTCAGGATCGAGAAGCAGCTCTTTTCAGGAAAGAGCGAGTTCCAGAGGATCGATGTCTTCGAGTCTCCTGAATTCGGGAAATTCTTCACCCTCGACGGGTTCATCATGATCACCGAGAAGGATGAGTTCATCTACCACGACATGATCGTCCATGTGCCCATGGCGACAAATCCCGGAATCCGGAATGTCCTGGTCATTGGCGCGGGAGATGGCGGAACCGTGAGGGAACTTGTCCGCTACGATGCCATCGAGAACATCGACATGGTGGAGATCGACAAACTCGTCGTCGACACCTGCAGGGAATACTTCCCGAATTCGACCAGCGGCCTTGATGACAGGCGGGTGAACCTCTTCTATGAGGACGGGCTGAAGTTCGTCGCAGGGAAGAAGGATGCTTACGACCTCATCATCGTGGATTCGACAGACCCCATCGGTCCAGGAGAAGGCCTCTTCACGAGCTCCTTCTACGCGGACTGCTATTCCGCGCTGAAGAAGGACGGCATCCTGGTCAACCAGCATGAGAGTCCGTTCTATCCCGAGTATTCGAGGCTCATGCAGCGGTCGCATAAAAGGATCGAGGAATCCTTCCCGATCTCCAAGGTCTACCAGGTGCACATCCCGACGTATGCCTCAGGCCACTGGCTCTTCGGCTTCGCCTCGAAGTCACTTGACCCGGTGAAGGACCTGGATGCGGACAGATGGAACGCATTAGGCCTTACGACCAGGTACTACAACACGGACATCCACACCGCCGCCTTCGCCCTTCCGAACTATGTGAAGGAACTGCTGGAGAAGAGCAAAGAGGTCTAGGACGCGCAGGGAAGTCTGGAGAATGCCAAGGAAGTCTACAGAATGCCAAGGCGGAACTTGAGAAGTACAAGTAAAGAGATGAAGAATAAAAGGGTGTGTCCCGAGTGCCGGTCTTAGACCGGACGCTCTGGACACACCCTTTCTGATGCCAGGAAAAAAATGAAATCAGCGGACCATCGATTCCAGGTAGGTCCTGAAATCTGTAGGGAGGATGACCGGAGCTTTCTCGACGGAGGTCTTTCCATCCACGACGGCGCGTGTCATGTCTGAAAGATTCCTTGCCCCATCCTCGGAGAATCCGGCTTCCCGGAGGGTGCTTTCCCAGTCCTCGGGCTGCACCTGCTGGACGGAAACCGCTTTTCCGAGGACCTCCCCGAAAATCTGGGCGATGTCCATGCTGCTGTAAGGTTTCGGTCCGACAATTTCCATGGTCCTGTCGGGTCCTGTATCGCTCTGTATGAGGTCCGCAAGGTAAGACGCGACATCTTGCGGTGCGACCATGGGGAGCTCCATTTCCGGCGGGAAGAAGGTGGGGAGGATGCCGTGCGATCGCACGAGGTCGAGGTACC
>DATISI010000446.1:0-6707 GCA_035581745.1 Clostridiaceae bacterium | reverse complement strand
ATGATGAATCATATAGAATTACTGGCCCCGTCAGGGAGCAAAGAATCCCTGGTCGCAGCCGTCATGAACAAAGCGGACGCCGTCTACCTCGGAGGAACCAAATTCTCCGCGAGGGCATACGCATCGAATTTCACAGACGAGGAACTCACCGAAGCGGTGGATTACTGTCACAGCTACGGCGTGAAGGTCTACATCACCATCAATACCCTCATCAAGGATGAGGAGATGGAGGAGGCGCTGGAATACGCGAGACACCTCTATACCATCGGTGTCGATGCCCTCATCGTGCAGGACACGGGCTTCATCCACAGGGTGAAGCGGATCGTTCCTGATTTCGAGCTGCACGCTTCGACCCAGCTCTCCATCCATAACGGGGAGGGTGCGATGTACTTCAAGGAGAAGGGCATCACCAGGATGGTCCTCGCGAGGGAACTTTCTCTTGAGGAGATCACCCATATCAGCAAGGACCTTGGCATCGAGACGGAGGTCTTCATTCATGGCGCCCTCTGCATCAGCTATTCCGGACAGTGCCTCATGTCATCGATCCTTGGAGGACGCTCAGGAAACCGCGGAAGGTGCGCACAGCCCTGCAGACTGCCTTATGACCTCCTGGACAGGACGGGGGAGAAGGTCGCAAGTGCCTATCTCATGAGCCCGAAGGACATGACGACCATCGACTTCATCGACCAGGTCGTGGAGACCGGGACCGCCTCCCTGAAAATCGAGGGGAGGATGAAGAAACCGGAATATGTGGCCGCGACGGTAAAGTATTTCCGCGAGGAGCTCGACGGAAAGAAGTCGCCTGACCATCGGGAGAAACTCCTTCAGGTCTTCAACCGTGAAGGCTTCTCCGAAGGCTGGTTCAAAGGCAAGACCGGAAAGGACATGATGGCGATGAGCAACCCGAAGAACTCAGGCGTGCTGATCGGAAAAGTCCTGGAGAACGGGTCCCTCAGGCTGGAGAAACCCCTGAAGAAAGGGGACGGCGTCCGGGTCGGAGACAAGGGACTGAGTGTCCCTCCGCTCAGGAAGGGCAACCAGATCGTCGATGCGGCCGGACAAGGCGACATCGTCTTCATGAACAGCCACGACAGGCTCCAGACCGGAGACCTCTACAAGACCCTGGATACCGGCCTCATGGAAGAACTGAACAGCACCTTCACGGAAAAGTATGGGCGGAAAATCCCGCTTCCAGCAAGCCTCTACTTCATTCCCGGCGTCGAGGCGACTCTTACGGTCACGTATGAAGGAAAAGAGTTCAAAGCCCATTCCAGGGTCGTGGAGGTCGCAAAGAAAGCACCTCTGTCCCTCGAAAGGGTGACGGAATCCCTTCATAAGACATCGGATACCCCATTCGTCATCGGAGAGATTGGAATCGAGGCCTTCGCGGAAGGGTTCCTTCCGGTTTCCGAACTGAACGAGATGAGACGGAATGTGGTCGATGCGGTTCATGCCTACAAGGTCGGTTCCTATAAAAGGACCCTGCCAGATGTCCAATTGAAGGACAGGATGACAGGATCGGGTTCCAGGACAGCCCCAGTGGGCCCTGAGATGCAGAATACCCTTCCATCCTTCCAGAAACCGAAGCGTCTGGTCTCGGTCGCAACCAAGGCACAGCTCCATGCCGCACTTGATGCAGGCGCAACCGAAATCGCACTCTATCCTTTCTATCGGGGAGAGCGCTTTGTCGGCTTCAGCGATGTGAAGAAACTCCTCATGGAGAAGCGGGAGATCCGTATCTTCATCAAGGTGTCCAACATCCTGAGGACGGAGCTCCATGGTGTCCTGAAGAAGGTGAGGGAACTGGCACAGGTCGGCGAAATCGCCGGAATCATCACGAACAACGTCGGCGTCATCCATGCGCTGAAAAACGAGTTCCAGGTCATCGGAGACTACAAGCTGAACATCTTCAACAGCGACAGCCTGGATTTCTTCGGGAAGGACCTCAGCATGGCCATGGTCAGCGAGGAACTGAACCGGAAAGAGATCAAGGACCTGAAAGGCAAGGACAGGCTCATGTTCCTCGTCTATGGACGGCAGGAGCTCATGCACAGCGAGTACTGTCCTGTGGGGAGCACTGTAGGCGGTATGGATGGAAAGACGGGATGCAACGAAGCCTGCATGACCGGAGGCTATGCCCTTCGGGACAGGATGGACGAGGAATTCCCGATCATGACGGATGTCTTCTGCAGGAGCTACATCATGAATGGCAAGCCGAAGAACCTTCTGGACTCCGCAAAGGACCTGAAGAGCATCGGACTGACCGCCTTCAGGATCGATATCACGACTGAGGACGCAGAAGAGACAAGGGAGATCGTCACAGCCTTCCTGAACGAGGAACGCCATGAAGTGGCGGACTTTACCCGAGGACATTATAAGAGAGGGGTGGAATAGTGAATAGAAAGAGCCTTGAAAAACTCGAATTCAACAAGATCAAAGAGGAAATCAAAAGTTATGCGGTATCCTCCGCTGGCCAGAGTTTCCTCGACCTTCTTGAGCCCTTCGAGAACAAGATCGAGATCGACAGGGCCCTGGATGAGACCAAGGAAGCCATCGATCTGCTCGTCACGAAAGGCAGCGCGCCCTTCTCCGGCATCTATGACGTCAGGGAAGCCCTGGGCTTCATTGGAAAAGGAGGATCCTCCAATGCCGCGAACCTCCTGAGGATCGCGAACATCCTGAAAAGCGCCAGGGAGTTCAAGGACTATGTGGGCCCAAGCGACAGCTTCAGGGCGCTTAGGGAGATCGTCTACGGCGTGACCAACATGAAGAACCTGGAGAATGACATCTTCGTGGCCATCATCGGCGACAATGAGATTTCGGACAAGGCGAGCACGGACCTCTTCAACATCAGGCGTTCCCTGAAGGAGAAGACGGGAAGCGTGAAGGAGAAGATCCAGGCCCTCGTCCGCTCCAATGAGAAGTACCTTCAGGACATGATCTATACCGTAAGAGGGGACCGTTATGTCATCCCGGTGAAGTCTGAACACAAGGGAAGCGTCCCAGGCCTGGTCCATGACCAGAGCGCATCGGGTCAGACCCTGTTCATCGAGCCCATGAGCCTGGTGAACCTCAATAACGAGATCAAGGAGCTCATGCTGAAGGAGAAGGCGGAGATCGAGCGGATCCTCCGCGCACTCTCCGCCAAGGTGCAGGTCAGCATCGAGGCTGTGAAGCGGAATGCGGAGATCATCTATGAGATGGACAGCATCTTCTCCAAGGCGAAGTATTCCCTTCAGATTGACGGTTCCAGGCCGGAGGTCAGGGAGGACCTGACCTTCAACCTCATCGAGGCCAGGCATCCCCTCATCCCGAGGAGCCAGGTCGTCCCTTCGACCATCTACATGGATGACAGGTTCTCCGTCATCGTCATCACAGGACCCAACACCGGCGGCAAGACCGTCACCCTGAAGACGGTGGGACTCCTTCATCTCCTCGCGAAAGCGGGCATCCTCATTCCCGTGAAGGATGGGTCGAGCATCGGGACTTTCAGGGAGATCTTTGCGGACATCGGCGACGAGCAGAGCATCGAGCAGAGCCTGTCGACATTCTCCTCCCACATGACCAACATCGTCTCGATCATCGAGCATGCGGATGACCGGTCCCTCGTCCTCTTTGACGAACTGGGAGCCGGCACAGACCCGACAGAAGGTGCTGCGCTTGCCGCAGCCATCCTCGACACCCTGAGGGGCAGAGGGGTGAAGATCATCGCCACCACCCATTACAGCGAGCTCAAGGTCTATGCGCTGAAGAGCACTGGTACGGTGAACGCTTCCGTCGAATTCGACGTGGAGACGCTCCGGCCGACCTACAGGCTGCTGATCGGGATTCCAGGAAAGTCCAACGCCTTCCTCATCTCGAAAAGGCTTGGCCTTCCGGACTATATCATCGAATCCTCCAAAGCGTTCATCGACAGCGAGACGCTGCAGTTCGAGGACCTTATCGAAGGACTGCAGAGCAAGAGCATGAAGGCTTCTAAAGAGGCCCGCGAAGCGGAGACGCTTCGGATCAGCCTGGAGAGGAAACAGGAAGAGCTCGACAGGAAGCTTGCACGGATCGACGAGATCAGGGAGAATGCCCTGGTCGAAGCGAAACGGGAAGGCAGGAAGTTCATCAAGGAGACCAAGGAGAAATCCGATGAGATCCTGAAGAACATGCGTGAGCTCGAACGTCTTGGCTATTCTGTCGAAGGCAGGAGGAAGCTGCAGGAACTGCGTGACGAGCTCCAGGGAAACCTGAACGAGGCGGAGACCCAGGCCGCAGAAGCAGACAAGGTCAAAGGCACCGCGGTGAAGGAGATCGTGCCTGGTATGGACGTGCTCCTTTCCACGCTGAACCAGAAGGTATCCGTGCTGACGAGACCAGACAACAAAGGAGAAGTGCAGGTCCAGGCGGGCATCATGAAGCTCACCGTGAAGAAAGAGGACCTAATCGAACTCAAGGAGACGAGAAGCGACAGGAAAGCGCAGAAAAGGGAAGTGAAGCTGAACCTCAAATCCGTCCAGACATCCGTGGATGTCAGAGGGCTTGATGCTGGGGAAGCGACGTACCGGGTGGACATGTACCTCGATGAGGCCAGTCTTGGCGGACTTGATGAAGTGACCATCATCCATGGTGTAGGTACCGGAGTCCTGAAGGATGAACTGTCCAAGATGTTCAGGAACCATCCCCATGTGAAGAAATATCGTCAAGGGGAATATGGCGAAGGTGGACAGGGTGTCACCATGGTCACCCTGAAATAGCGGATGCCGGACGTTGGCACAGAGAAAGAACGGATGTGTAGAATTGGATGGACCCTACGGAACGTGGAAGAGAATGCGGAGTGAGGTGGATATATGGAGAAACTGGAACATGACGATAAAGGGGCCGTGCTGAAGGAGAAGCTCCTTGTCAGCGCATGCCTGATCGGGGTCAGGGTGCGTTATGATGGGGGAGACAGCAGGACGGAGTCAATCCTGCGGCTCGAGGACAGGTATGACCTCATCCCCCTTTGCCCTGAGGTCCTTGGCGGACTTCCGGTCCCAAGACCGCCTGCAGAGATCCTGCTCGGGAAAGCGGTCACGGAAGAGGGCAGGGATGTCACGGTGAATTTTGAAGCTGGTGCCAGGATCACCCTGGACTACTGCCTGGAGAATGGAATCCGGAAAGCGATCCTCAAGTCAAAGAGTCCGTCCTGTGGAACCGGCATGATCTATGACGGGAGCTTCACAAGGACGCTCACCCCAGGTGACGGTTTCACAGCGGAGCTGCTCAGGAGACACGGAATTGAAGTATACAGCGAGAATAATTTTATGGAGTGTGTGTAATGGATTTGAAAGAAGCGGCCCTCAAGGCCAGAGAACTGATGATGCCACAGTGCAGGATGTGTCCGGAATGCAACGGCGTGGCCTGCAGAGGCGAAGTACCCGGAATGGGCGGAAAAGGAACCGGATCAGGGTTCATGAACAATTACAACGAATTGAGGCGGATCACCCTGAACATGAAGGTGATGCACGAGGTGAAGGAACCGGTCCTGACCTGCGAGCTCTTTGGAACCGTCATGCCTCTCCCGATCTTCCCAGCGCCGGTGACTGGTGTGAATTTCAACATGGGGAACAAGATTCCCGAACATGACTACATTTCCGGACTTGTCCGCGGCTGCAAAAAGAATGCCGTGGTTCCCATGGTGGGAGATTCCGCGTTCAAGTCCTTCATCGAGGACAACCTGGATGTGCTGAAGGCGGAACAGGTTTCCGGCATCGCCTTCATCAAGCCATGGAACAATGATGAGCTGTTCTCCAGGATCGACCTGGCCATGGAGTCGAATCCGCTGGCCATTGGCGTGGATATCGACTCCTGCGGTCTCGATACCCTGAAGATCCATGGCCACCGTGTCGACCCGAAATCCATCGAGGAGATCAGGCAGATCCGTGCCTACGTCAGGATTCCCCTCATCATCAAGGGCATCATGACAGCTGAGGAAGCCCTGGCCTGCGTGGATGCCGGTGTGGATGCCATCGTCGTCTCGAACCATGGCGGCAGGGTGCTCGACCACGTTCCTGCGACCTGCAGCGTCCTCGAAGGAATCGTGGCTGCTGTGGCAGGCAGAATCCCTGTCCTCGTCGATGGCGGAATCCGTTCCGGCGTGGATGTCTTCAAGATGCTGGCCCTCGGTGCGGACGCCGTCCTTATCGGAAGGACTTTCGCGCAGTATGCCATCGGCGGAGGCGAGGAAGGGGTGGACCTCTACATCAGGAAGCTGCAGAACGAACTCAGGGGGGCCATGATCCTCACGGGAAGCAAAGATATCAAATCCATTAAAAGGACTTCAATTCGTTATTGATTATTGAGGATATGATAATATAAAAACAATTTAAATAACAATTGATAATTTTACAGAAATAATCTATACTAAGGAGAAGGGATGCGCGTCATCCTTTTTCAAGAGGATTGATGTATACGTTACCATCTGTATCAGATTGGCAACGCCAGCATCCAATCGTTGACAAACCATGAAGGAGTGAGGCTGAAAATGATACAATCCATCAAAGAAATCATCTCCCTTGCAAATAACTCCAAGAAGGTTCTGGCCGTCGCATGTGCGGAAGACCACGAGGTTTTGGAGGCTGTAGCCGAAGCTGACCGACATGGCATGGCAGAACCCTGCCTTTTCGGGAATGAGAAAAAGATCAGGGAGATCATGGAAGAAAACGACATCCGGTTCCATA
>DATISI010000445.1:0-3682 GCA_035581745.1 Clostridiaceae bacterium | reverse complement strand
CAAAAAAAGCTGAAGATCGTCATCAGGATAACCATCCGAGGTGGAAAGGTCAGGAGAAAACCAGGCCAAAAGAAAGAGACTGGAGCGCGAACACAGCTTTTCCAGTCTCTTTCTTTTGGAAGTATGGTGAAGGGGCACCCTCTGTATACAGGGCTTATCCCCTGCTTCACCAGTCTTCATCTGATGCCTTATGGCCTTGCCTGTATCAGGATCCCTTCCTCTAGATCAGGTAAGGGAGAAGGAGTCTCGCGAGACCCAGGAAGACGAAGAAACCGAAGACATCGGTGGCGGCTGTGACGAAGATCGCAGACGCGAGGGCCGGATCGATACCTACCCTCTTCAGGATGAGCGGGGTCATGAATCCAAAGAATGCCGCCATGATGAGGTTCGCCATGATGGCGAGGACGACGATGAGTCCGAGGTAAGGATTGCCGTAGCGCATATACATGATGGAACCGGTGACGACACCGATGAAGAGGCCGTTCACCAGGCCGATGGCGACCTCCTTGAAGACCAGCCTCCAGTTCTCCTTAAGGTCCATGTCTCCCATGGCGATGCTTCGGATGACGAGGGAGAGGGTCTGGGATCCGGCGTTCCCGCCCATTCCGGCGATGATCGGCATGGTGGCCGCAAGGGCGACGACCTGGACGATGACGTCCTCGAACATCGCGACGGTGAAGGAAGCGAGGAAGGCGGTGATGAGGTTCACGAAGAGCCAGGGAAGCCTTCTCATGACGGAACCTGCGACCGTGCTTCCCACACGTTCGTCCGCGCTGACACCGGAGAGCATGAGGAAGTCCTCGTCATGCTCCTCGACGATGACGTCGATGATGTCGTCGACGGTGATGATGCCGATGATGGCCTTGCGCCTGTTGATGACCGGAATGGCCTTCAGGTCATACTTCGAGACGAGGAGGGCGACCTCCTCCTGGTCCGTTTCCGGCTGGACGGAGATGAAGTTCCGGTTCGTGATGTCGTAGAGGGTGGAATCATCCCTGCCGATCAGGACGTCACGAAGGTCTGCCGTACCGATGAGCTCGTGCTGGTCATTGACGACGAAGAGGATTTCGATGACCTCCGTCTTCGGACCGATGGTCCGGATCTTGTCGAGGGCCTCCTTGTGCGTGAGCGTGCTTTTCAGCGTGATGTACTCGGTCGTCATGATACCGCCTGCCGTGTTCTCCCCATAGCCGAGGAGGAGCTGGATGTCCCTGGATTCACTCCCCCGCATCTGGGTGAGGAGTTCTTTTCTCAGGTCGGGACGGAGGAATCCCAGGAGGTCGACGATATCGTCCGTCGACATGTAGGTGAACATGTCCGACAGCTTCGAAGGCTCGATGTACTTGAGCATCCGCCTCTGGAGTTCCTCCTCCGCTTCCTCCACCACAGCCGCAAGCTGCACCGTGGTGCTAAGTCCGCATAAAGCGCTCAGCTCAAAGTCCTCAAAGTCCTCGATCGCTTCCGCGATATCCACGGCGTATGCGCCATCGAAGACCTTCGACAGTCCATCCCTGTCTTCTTTTCCAAGATATTCCCTGATTTTCAGTTCCAGTTCCATTCTTATCCCTCCTGCATTCTTTCCTCAAAAAGCATTTGGAGCGCATGCCTGTTCAGGCATCGGGAACCGTTCAGGAGGAGATTCTCCTCTTTAGGAAAGCGGCAGAGGGTCCATTGACCTTCCCTGCCGCATCCTCTGACCCTCCAAAAAGGACGGTCCTGGTTCCCTGTCTCCGTTCATGACCTGCATTTCCCCACTGCTGCCGTCAGCATCCACTTTCCCTCACCTCTTTTCCTCTGTTCTTTGATCCAGTCTCTTCTTTTTATGAATTCGTCTAGACTTATATGAATCCGTCTATTCTTATCAGAATTCGTCTATTCTTATCAGAAGCCGTCTCATATTATTGGAATCCGTCTTATATTATCTCAATCCATCTCTTCTTTTTCTTTAAGGCGTCTTTTCCTATGATCTCCATCTTTGCCAGACCGGTTTCAATCGCTTTCTTTGCGTTCCAGTATCTGTTCAGATGCCTCGTTTCAACGACCGTCTTGTCGCGGCATCACACTTCTGATACGATTTCATCCCGTTCTTTCCAGATCCACTGGGTCTTGCCATGAACCATTATAGCAACAGGGTCTGGGATATACAATGGAGGAAGAAGGCTTTTCAGGACTTATTCAGAAAAGCCGCTGCCATGAAGGACAATCAAAAACACCTTGGACCCGAAGGAATCCTCCTTCAGGTCCAAGGCAGGGTCTGTAATCATCTTCTGAAATAGCTGATGAGGAAGGCGACCAGTGCGCTGAGTCCCATGATGACCACGATGTAGAGGAAACTGCGCGCGTGGGGCCTGTTGAAGATGGTCCTCTGTTTCATCTGATAGACGGTGGAAATCAGGCTTCCGACCATGACGATCCCCATGAGGTCCCAGTTCGAAGCGGTGATGGTCTCGAAAAGGCCGAAACCCCGGACCGCGACATCCGCCAGTACAGCAAACAGCATGAAGCGTGCGGTGTAGGCATCGCCCTGGTTCGCCACCTCTTTTGTCCGCTCGTCCACCATACCGTACAGAGGGACATTCTCCTGCGTACCGGTCTTCTTATTCATCCTCTCCATCCCCTTCCAAATAGAATAGGTCTTCGATCCTTTTGTCCAGGCATCTCGAAAGGATCAGGGCGAGTTTCGTTGTGGGGCAGTACTGCCCGGTCTCTATGGACCCGATGGTCTGCCTTGTCACGCCTGCGAGGCTGGCCAGCTGTTCCTGGGACAGGCTGCGTTCTGCGCGGGCCACCTTCAGACGGTTTTTCAGGATGATCTTCTCGTTCAAAAGACCACCTCCTTCATGGTTCAAGCTTAGCATAAAGGACATTAAATGTAAAGCGTACTTTGCATTATGCCTACCACGCTTTGCATACCTTCTTCCTGTTTTTATTGAGGAGATGAGTCCAATCCATGAATCCTGTTAAGCTTCATTCACACAAGTTGAGGAACAGCCCACTTCGTCCTACAATGGAAGCAAGAGGAAGCATCCCTGCAGGGATACTTCGGCTGACGGGATGCCCTGTCATCCTGGAAATTCCAGGGATCCTGCAGGAGGAACAAGGAACCAGTCCCAGAAGACAAGGAGGAACATCTATGCAAGACAAGAACAATATCGCACCCCCACCCTGGAAGCTGCGGGGTGAAGGATATATCCTGGTGTATCGGTTCTCGAAAAGGTATCTCCAGTACCGGAACATCCTGAGCGAAGAGGAACTGGAACACTTCAAGGGCGGTTTCGGAGCCGTCATGCTTGTGGACTACAAGTCCTCTCCCGTCGGTCCCTACAAGGAGATCCTGTTCATTCCGGGAAAATTCAAGGAAGAAGCCGGAACAGGCTACCGGGTCACGAAAATCTCCGTCTCCACCCTCATCAGCATCATCAATGGAAGGGAGAACTGGGGTCTTCCGAAGAACCACGCCCAGTTCAGATTCATCAATGAGCGTAAAGGAAAGGAGACCGTTTCCGTAACCGCCAAAGGCATCAACTATTTCAAGGCGACTTTCAAGCCTTTCGGGCCATTCGTCCCGGTGAGCGGAGCCCTGCTCGCACCTACCCTTCTCCAGGACTATTTCGGCAGGATTTTCCTGACGAAGATCAAGGCCCGTGGAGAGGTCAGGGCCGCGAAGATGAGCGGCCTACAG
>DATISI010000444.1:0-3769 GCA_035581745.1 Clostridiaceae bacterium | reverse complement strand
GGAGGGTCGCAGAAGACTACCTCAGGGAAATCGGACTCATGGAATAGCAATATCCAGCATGATAACTGAATTCTGCTGAGAAGCAAACAAGAACGGGAAGGGCCTCAATATTGGGTCCTTCCCGTTCTTCGTCTGAAATCCTTCCCCGATTGAATAATCGAGGCAAAATGCATGGTGACATCAAAATAGACTTTTGATATCAAGCCACCTTGTGATTTGAAAAATAACCCTGTGACCTGAAAAATACCTTGTGGCACAGCTGAAGATGCTGTCCCGCAAGGTATCTTGTCTTATGGGGGGTGCCTGTCCCGTCAAGGGACCATGCTCTCCTGAATGGCCTGCTCCTGTGAAGGAACTGACGCCTAGTAGAGGAGTCCCGCCATGACGGATGCGATCATCGCGAGCGCGATGACCATGGTCACATATTTCACCATTTTCTCTCTTGGTCTCATTTCAATCCTCCTATGTTCCGTGTCTTCGCACGCTTCGTTCCATATGATGCTGCGTTTTCTCCGATCAATCAACGATATCCAGTTTCGGCCGTCTGTAGTAGATGAACCTGGTGGATTCCGCGGATGGGGAGAACTTGTTGCCCTCTAGGTCCTTGTTATTCATCCTCAGGTTGTTGTTGAAGGAGATGACTACCCTGCCCTCTGGCAGCCCCTCTGCCCTGTAGTTGATGCCACCGGCATGGATGAACACCTTTTCGCCGTCGATCTCTCCGATGTAGATGCCCACATGGTTCACCCGGTTCCCATCCGGAACCTCGTAGAAGCCGATGTCACCTACCTTAAGGTCCGGTTCCATGATTGGATCCGAAGCATACCAGATTCTCGTGGTCGCCGTCCCCGCTGCGGTGGCGCGTCCGGAAAGGACCTTACCGCTGAGGTTGAAGTACACCCAGTCCACAAAGCCTGCCGCATCGAGCGGTCCGACGGGAACCCCTTTATTGAGGTCTGTCGCCCCGAACTTGTAGGGATGGTTGATGAGGAGCTGGGCCATGGCAGGGATATCTGTCCTGGAGATGACTGTCCCATCCGTCTCAGGATATTCCCGGGAGCCGCTATACGCCACTTTGGTATCGAAGAACGCTTCGAACATGCCGTTTTTATCCATCTGGTAGACGCCAAAAATCAGGACGATGATGAACAGTCCGCCAAGCCACAACCGCTTCTTCCGCTTGTTCTTCTTCCTGATCTCCCTTGCCCGCTTCAGCCTCTTATTATCATGAAACTTCAATCTATCTTCCATAACTTACTAAAACTCCCTATCTCCATCCAATGACCTTCAAGCGGCACAACCTATGAAGCACACTGATCCTCTGCCCGGTATTCCCTTCGTGGGCATGGATTTTCCATACTCCCCATTATGCCACAGATTTGTGAAAAAAAGCTTAAATCGCTTTGAAAAACTTCTTTCAAATGATGCCCATATGCCTGGGGCTGCCAGTGCTTCCATCCGGTTCGCAGGAGACCGGCCCTTTCATGGGAGACGGTTCCAGGAAGCTTCCGCTATCTCCTCACAATCCGCTTCCCGCTTCGGTAAAGGGCCTTCTTCGAGCCGTTGTTCACGATGATCCGGTCTGCGTAGAATCGGTTCTTATACTCCTTCTTCACTTTCAGGGTATGGATCCTGTCCCGTACACTGGTCGGAGAATCCCCTCTCTCCTTCATCCGTTTCCGGAGGTATCTCGGGTTGCTGTAGATGTAGATGACTTTGACCTTGTTCCCAAAAATCTTCTTGAAGGCCTTCGCCCCATGGACATCCGTCACCGCGAAGACGTCCCCTGTCTCGAGTTTCTCCATGACCTCTGCCTTTGAGGTGCCATAGAGGTTCCCGGAATAGGTGCTTTCCTCGATCTTCTCGATTTCCGAGAATTCTTCCCTGGTCACGAAGTGGTAGGAGACTCCGTCGATCTCCCCTGCCCTTTTCTCCCTGGTGGTATGACTGACCAGCTCCTGGAAGCCGAGTTCCTTGAAGTAGTTTCCAAGGGTGGTTTTACCTGAACCGGACGGTCCTGTGATGACATAGATCATAACGTCGAGTATCCCATGGCGTTCAGTTCTTTTTCCCGGATTCTCAGACCCTTGATGACTTCCTCGATGAGGACATTGCGCTCAAGGCCAAGTTCCTTCGCACCCTGCTCCACAAGGTTCCTGTCCACCCCTTTCGCGAAACTGTTGGATTTGAGTTTCTTGGTGACGGAGGAGACTTCAAGGTCGTCATAGCTCTTCGAAGGTCTCATGAGCGCGCAGGCGATGACGAAGCTGGACAGCTCGTCGACCGCAAAAAGCGCTTTCGCCATGCGGGTCTTGCGCTGGGATGCTTCTGTCGCATGGCCAAGGATGGCCGCGATGATTTCCAGGGGTACATTCGCATCCAGCAGGATCGGTGTCCCGCTGAAAGGATGTGTCTGTGGGGATTTCTCATAATCGATATCGTGTAGGAGTCCGGTCAGACCATAGGCCTCCACATCCTCTCCATAGAACTTCGCCATCTGGCGCATGGATGACTCCACCGCCAGGGAGTGCTTCAGCACGATTTCGCCCTTCACATATCTGGTGAGCAGTTCAAATGCCTGGTTCCTATCCATTCTTCATTCCCTCCATCATTCCTGATTTTTACCATCCAAGGCCGTCATTCATCCACAGGAGCAGCAGTTCCATCCACAGGTGGAGCTTTGCAATCCACAGGCCGTTGCCTTTTCCAGGGATTCCTTGGGATAAATCGCCTTGCAGCTTATTCCTGATTAACACTATTCTACCTCATATTTTACAGACTTTTCAAAATAATATCCCGGTTATTTCGCTTTATTTTTATTATCCTCTCCGTTTTTTGTTATAATAAACTAAAACATACATCAGACTTATAGGAGTTGATTTTTTTGGACCCCAGTACATGGCAGGTCATCCTGCTGATTTTCCTGATCCTTATGTCTACTTTCTTCTCCATCGCAGAAACCGCCCTCAAATCGCTCAGCAAAATCAGGCTGAGACATATGATGGAAGAGGAAATCGAAGGAGCGAACCAGATCTATCGCGTTCTTGAGGACCCCTCGAGAATCATGGGCTCAATCCTCGTCGGAGACAACATCTCGAACATCAGCGCAACCGTACTTGCCGCCTTTATCGCCTATGACAATTACGGCCTTGGAGCCGTCCCTTATACCATCCTCATCATGACCGTGCTGGTTGTCATCTTTGGTGAGATGATCCCACGATCCCTTGGTGCACAGCGGGCAGAGAGCATCGCGCTCGCCGTGATCAGGCCCATAACCTCACTCTCCATCATCCTCAGGCCTGTCGTATTCGTGCTGCACTTCATCTCCGGAAAGATCATCAGGCTCCTTGGAGGAAGCGCGAAGAAACCGCATCCGATCATGACAGAAGAGGAACTGAAGACCCTGGTGGATGTGAGCAGCGAGGAAGGCGTCCTGGAAGCGGAAGAGAAGGAAATGCTCTTCAATGTCTTCGAGTTCGGCGACCTCCAGGTGAAGGATGTCATGATCCAGAGGATCGATATCGTCGCCCTGGACGTCAGGAGCAATTTTGACGAAGTCCTCGAGGTCGTCCTGACCGAGCAGTTCTCCAGGATTCCGGTCTACAAGGAGGATATCGATGACATCATCGGCGTGCTCAATGTGAAGGACCTGCTCTTCCTGAAGAACGGGGAGCGCGAGAATTTCAACCTTGCAGAACATGTCCGCACCTCCTACTTCACCTACGAGTTCAAGAAAATCACCGAACTGTTCAAGGAACTCAAGCATGCC
>DATISI010000443.1:0-4204 GCA_035581745.1 Clostridiaceae bacterium | reverse complement strand
ACCGGATTTCCCTACCGGCGGATTCAGCATGTCCCCAAGCTCCTTCAGGGACTCATCCGGATAGTCCAGGCGAAGCTCCGCGATTTCACGCAGGGGCTTTGGCAGACGGCTGAGGCCAATAGTCTTCTCGATGAGCTTGATGGACTCCACCTGCCGCACCGCCGCGTTCACCGTCTTCGACAGGTTCGCCGTCTCGCAGTTCACCAGCCGGTTGACGTTGTTCCTCATCCCCTTCACGATCCTGATGTTCTCGATCTCGAAGAGGCTGGTGTATGCCCCGATGATGGACAGGATGTCCACGATCTGCTCGCCTTCCTTCAGGTAGACGATGAAGGTGTTCTTCCTCGCGATCACCTTCGCCGAAAGGTCGAAGGTGTTGATGAGGTCCATGAGGCTGGTCGCATAGTCATGGGAATTCGTCACGAATTCGATATGGTAGGCCTTCTCCGGATTGGAGATGCTCCCCGACCCGAGGAAGGAGCCCTTGATGTAGGCCTTCTTCGTCGCATCCGTGCGGATGAGGCTCTTCTTGATCGTATAGTCCACGGAGAAGAGGTCGCCGTCATCCCCGAGGATGCCTGTGGCCTTCAGCAGGTCCTTCAGGCCCATGTCCTCGCTGACGATGACGATATAGACATTGTTCTTCTTCAGCGAGCTGCTCTTCTTCACCATGAGCTGGGCATGGATGCCGAAGTGCTCCTTGAGGAGCTTGAACACGAACCTTGCCGTCGACGGGTTCTCCGTCGTAATCTTGAACGACAGCTTGGATGAGGAATACATGATGGTCCCGGAGACCTTCATGACGGCGGAGAGCAATGCCACAGCCTCCTCTTTGGTCATCTGGGCATCCTTCGTGATCTCGCTTTTGACTCTGGATGAAAAAGACATTGTTTCCCCTCCTTATATGGGTTCCTCCGCTTCGCGAAGGTCATCTTACGCAACATTTCTCCATTGTAATTCATTCATTATTATAACATAGCACAGGAGTTCTCCCAAAAGAAACAAGTGAAATAATCGCTCTGCATGACAAAAATTATCAGGCGCGTATCCTCCTGTCCCGTCCTTCTGTCCTCGGAAAGCGTACTACCCCGAAAGATTCCACATCACGAAACCTTAGATAGCACGAAAACCGAAGTCAGCCCCTGGAATCCAGCGGTCTGTCTTCGGTTTCGGGTTAAGGGAGCAACCATCAGGACCTCCCCAAAGCGCGGACCAGCTGCCCGCACCGTTATCATTTGGCATGAACGGGGGTGTTCGCCCCATGCTTCCTCTTGTGCTTCAGCTTGTCGGAGAGGAGGACGTATTCCAGGATCCTCTTCTTGTCATAGATGAGGGACCTTTCGAGGATGGTCTCCATGAGCCTCCCGGACAGCTTTTCCGCATCATGTCGGACGGAGGTCTCCTGGGCAAGGATGAAGTTCCCTTCGATGAGGGTGAACTCCTGATTCCTCAGTTTCTCCTCATCGATCAGGACTTCCTTCTGCCCGGTTGCCGCATACTTGTCCTTCAGCTCCATGTTCTCGATGAGGGCGTTGTTCGACAGGACGAAATCGAGCTTCCCGATGTCCGCATGGTTCCTGATCGCCTGGATATGGTCCGACACGCAGAATCCATCAGTCTCCCCTGGCTGTGTCATCACATTCGAGATGTAGATCTTCAGTCCTTCACTCTCCCGGATGGCTTCCGTCACCCCATTGACGAGGAGGTTCGGGATGATGGAGGTGAACAGGGATCCCGGACCGAGTACCACGGCATCGGCGTTCCGGATCGCATCCGCCACATCAGACAGGCACTGCGCATTTTCCGGGCGGATATAGAGACGCTTGATCGGACTCCCTTCCTTTACCCCCACCTTCGGGATATGGGATTCCCCGATGACCAGCTGTCCGTTCTCCAGTTCGGCATTGATCGTGAGGTTGTCGAGGGTGACGGGAAGGACTCTTCCCGTGATGGCGAGGACACTGGCCATCTTCGCCACGGCGTCCTCGAAATTGTCCGATACGCCATCCATGGCGGCGAGGAACAGGTTGCCGAAGCTCTGCCCCTTCAGGGACCCGTCCCTGAATCGGTACTGCATGAGCTCCTCCATGAGCGGCTCCGTGTTCGCCAGCGCGACCAGGCAGTTCCGGATGTCGCCGGGAGGCAGCATTCCGAGGTCCTCCCGGAGGGTTCCCGAACCGCCGCCGTCATCCGCCACCGTAACGATGGCCGTGATGTTGTTGGTATAGTATTTCAGACCTTTCAGGAGTGTCGACAGTCCTGTGCCGCCGCCGATGACCACGATTTTCGGTCCCTGGACGAGAAGCTTCTTCTCATGCACCAGGCTCCCAATCTCCCTTGAGTCCAGGTTGACATCCACCAGACCGTCCCGCACCAGGGAGATGAAGTTCGTCACGCCTTCGTTGATGGAGACATACAGGATGAAGAGCCCGGTGAAGATGAGATAGACGTAGAAGAGCTTGTAGTACATATTGTAGTATCGGTGGAAAATGAGCTCGAAAATACCAAAGCTCAGGAGGAGCATCCCCATGAACCCCAGCAGTATCCACCTTTTTATCCCCATTTCCAGATTAAACCAGTTCCTGTATCGCATCGTCCCACCCGTTTCCACATGATTTCTTCAGGCCAGCCGTCTTCCTGATGCCTGTTATGTTAAGCAAATTATATCATAAATCCCCACGCTTGCCTCCTATGTTCCAAGAGAGGATACATCAGCTGTCCAACAAAAGGCACAGCGCCTCCATTGCCGGTGGAATACAGGCTTCTGGGCTTCATCTGTTTTCCAGTAACCTGACCCGCCATATGCTATAATGAAGGCATCAAAAAGCAGCGAAAAGCCATTCACATGATGGCCAGCGAAATTGATTTCGAAGCTATAAATCCGACATCAAATGCGGAGATATTTCTGATGTTGGAGTGGTCAAGCGTACAGGGACTTTAACGTATTAAAACTGAGTTCGTGATCGATCATGACAGGGACTATGAATTGACCTGGAAGTTGGACATGAATCCATTCACGGATATGGATGATCATTTTGATGAATTGAAGGAGGCTGTGAACGTGAAAGTGTTAGTGACCGGTGGTACCCATGGAATGGGAAAAGGTGTGGCTAAAATCCTGGCCGGAAGTGACAACCAGACGCATGAGATCATCCTGTTATGCAGATCCCGGGAGCTCGGCGAGGCGACCATCAAAGAATTTGAAGCTGCCACAGGGAATAAAAAGATTAGTATCGTGTTATGCGACCTTACCAGCCTCAGCGATGTCCGCCATGCCATCAGCGAGATTCAAAGCAAGCATACGTATCTGGATGGGGTCTTCATCAATGCGGGTCTGGGTTATGCGGCCAAACGGGTGGAGACTGAGGATGGAATGGATCCGCATTTCCAGGTGAACTATCTATCCCAGTTCATGCTGACGCTGAACCTGCTCAACCTGCTGGAGAATTCCGAGGTTGGGGGCAGGGTGATTTTCAATATCACCAACGGAGGCAAGATATTCTGGGATGATCTGCAGATGGAAAATGGCTGGGGCTATGAAAAAGGCATCAATCAGGCCATGCTTGCGAAAAGGATGTTTTATCACAAGCTAGATGAATCCTATAAAAATGGGAAAGACTCGAAAGTCTCCTTTGTCGGTTTTCAGATTCCAAAAACCGTATGGAGCAACCAGATCAATATCATTCCCGCTTCCATGAAAATGATGGCAACGATGATGAAACTCTTTGGGACATTCATCTCCATAGAGGAATGTGGGAAGATCATGTCTCCTCTGTTCACGGAAAAACAGGAAGACAGCCTGAAGAAATCAGGAAAGCTGATCACATGGAAGAAAAACGAATTTACCGAGGTCAGGGAAGATGAAACCGCTTCAAATCAGGAATTGCAGGACAGGTTATGGAAAGTCAGCCTGGAACTGTGCAAGGACGACAGGACCACTCAGATTGCGGAAAACCTTGTAACGGATCGAAGTCATCCCATGTGACATCGTCGCGTCCTGTACACGAAATATGGCCTAAGAACATTGAAAGCAGCGCATGAATGAAAAAAAGGGTCAGGGATTCTCGTAGATCAAGTCGCGAGAATCCCTGCTCCTTTTTTATTGTCATCCCTTTTCCAAGTCTGGCCAAAAGATCATCGTACCGTCCGGACATCCTTTTACGGGACTTCAGGTTTCATCGATGGTTCTGAACATCCTTCAGCC
>DATISI010000442.1:0-3593 GCA_035581745.1 Clostridiaceae bacterium | reverse complement strand
ATAGGATTCCCGGGGCTCTTCTCTGCTTTTATTATCTTTATGACAAGGTTCTCTTCTCTTTTCATCTCAGTCTTTGATTTTCCTTCTTGGTGGGATCCCGAAATCCTGGAGCGTACTTTCATGAAAAGCTGCAGGACTGGAAAAGGCTTTCCAGGAGCTATCTCTATTTCTGGCCTGTGCTTCCAAAGCCGCCGCCGCGGTTGTAGCCGATGGTGTCGACGGAATCCACGGGAATGAACTGCGCGCTCCTGTATTCGTTGAAGACCAGCTGTGCGATCTTCATCCCCTTCTCGAGATAGATGGTTCCATAGGGGTTGCCCTTCTGGTCGAGGATGATGGGACCAAGGGAACGGAAGAGGGGGAGGCAGCTGTCCAGGAAACCTGGCTCCATGTCGCTCGCTCCGGACTGGGCTTCAAAATAGGTTGAAAGGTCCGTCACGGTGTAGTATTTGGAGAGGATCCCGAGGAGTTCAGGATTTTCTGCAATCTCGTAGGGCAGGTTCGCAATGTTGTAGGTGTTCTGCACGATAACGCCCACGAAATCACGATAGCCCGCGTCCACGGTTCCAGGGCTGTTCGGGATGCTGAGGGTTGTCTTCAGGGAGAGGCCGCTGCGTGGCCTGACCTGCATCTCGATATGGTCTGGCAGCGCGACCTTGAAGTTGAGCGGTACGACCAGGCGCTGCATGGGCCTGATGACCATGTCTTCTGCGGCGAAGACATCCGCACCCGCATCGTTGAAGTTGGCATAGGCAGGGGTCATGCTTCCTTCATGAAGCTCGATATATACGTCTAACTTTTCCATCATTTCCTCCATAGTGGTATTTCTACGGTATTCTAACATTTGAGGCTCCCTGCGCTTCGACCGCAGTGCCCATTGTTTTCATTATATGCGAAACCTCCCTCACTTCCCATGGGAAAATGAAATTAATGAGGCGGATGGGCCAGTAGGGAGGGTTATTAATCGAAATTTTGTGCAGCCTTAACACAGAGGCTATATTTCTCAGGTAGGATAGAGGAAACATCGCAGAGCGGTAAAGGAGATGGAGAACTTTGGAGAAGACATATGAGCACCTGGCTGGACTGCCAGAACTGGAGAAGGCGATCGCCCTGGCGGCTTTCCTTCACGTGGGACAGGAGGACCTTGCAGGAAATCCCTATATCATGCATCCCATGCGCGTGATGGCAAAGGTCAAGACCTATGATGCGATGGTGGTCGCGGCACTCCACGACCTCATCGAGGATACGGACATCACCCTGGACGATCTGAAGGAACTCGGATTCCGTGAGGAGATCGTCGAAGCGGTGGATGCAGTCTCCAAGCGGGACGGAGAAGAATATATGGACTATGTGGCGAGAGCCGCAGCCAATCCGATTGGAATAGAGGTCAAGCTCAGTGACCTCAAGGACAACCTCGACAAAACGAGGAAGCTTCCTGATGACGAGCGTTCGAAGAAGAAGATCAGGAAGTACAAGAAAGCCATGAAGTATATCGAAGAGGTCATGGAAAAACAGAAGGCGTAGGTCGGTAGCCTGGAGATGGAAAAGAAGGGTCATCGGGATAAAGGGACATTCTGACTCCTGGCGGGAGCGCGGAATGTCCTTCCAGTTACGACTTCGGAAGCAGGAAGGAAGCATCGGGAAGGTGAAAATAAGATGAATCTATCATAAGACAGGCGGCTTCATCCGGATCGGAAAGGCACGCCTGTTTTATGATGCCCTCATTTCTGCGGATGTATAAAAGGTCAGGAAGAGGGGTAAAGAAAAGGAAATGCCGAAATAGAAGAAGCCCGGATGAAATCCGGGCAAAATTAAAGACTTCTGCAGAATCTGCAGAAGCCACAAGTCTTTGTTTTTAAAGCAATTCGAGGTAATCCTCCAGGATTACTTTAGTCCCGGTATTGGTTTATCATTTAAAGTCCAGTGAGAACAATGCTGAACTTTCTACTTGAATTATACCAAATAAATAGAAATTAATATAGTGAAAATTTAATTTTATTCATATTTTTCATGCATTATTTCATCATTCCGCCTGGAAAATCCATAAATCGTTGTATACGTCCCGCGCATCCGTGAGGAAGTAATTCCTGGAGCCAGTCTGGATGAGATGGGTGAATTCCATATCTGTCAGAGTTTCACGGATTTCGGAGTCCTTGGTGATGAATGTCCTTGAGGCTGTGAACTTCTCCCCGTCAAAACGGATGTCGATGACATACTGGTCTTCGATGATGTCGTAGATGATGACACGGATGCTGTCGGACCTCCTGCTGTTCACATTGTTCAGGAACAGTTCGAATCTTGCACGGTTCTCATTCGTGGATCCGTCGATGATGATGTCTCCCTTTTTAAGGGCTTCCTCCGGTCCATAGTAGATCGAATCTGGTTTTGCACAAGAGGTGAGAAGGAGAGCGCCAAGCAGTAGGAGCAGGACAAACCTGATATATTTCTTCATCGTCACGTCCCTTATATGGATGTGGCGATATGATCCGCGAAAGACGTTGAATAATCTGTCGGGGTATATCGTTTAGGGGCAATTCCACCCCTGTCCATATCGGCACAAGAAACGCTAAGGCCTGGCAGACCTGAAGAGAAACAGCCGGAAAAGGTATGACGTTGGCTCTGACACTCCGTCGATCTATATTCAAAAACACTCATGATTATCAACCTGCCTTATAAATCTAATACAATTTAATTTAGTGTAATTTATAAGGGGGTAAATGTCAATTGTTTGAATAATGTTAACTTGTGAAGTCTAAAAAAAGAACCCCGAAGGATTCTCTTAAAGTGTTTTCACTTTCTCTGGCAAGGTTTCGATGCCCAAGAGCCTTCCTGCGACCTCAACAGTCCTTCTCGCCTGGAATTTGACGGCGGATTCAGGGTCGTTCATGATTTCTCCGTCAATGACCTTTGCGGTCACGCCATAGGGATTGCCGCCTGAGGCATAAGAGGAGGGGTCGATATAGCCAGGTCCGACCACAATGGCACCAAGATGGAAGAAAACGGTGATGAAGCCAAGAACGGTCTGCTCGACCCCGCCATTCATGTTCATCGCGGAGCTCATCGCGCTCATCACCTTGTCGACCAGGAGCCCCTTGGACCATACGCCGCCTAAGGTATCGATGAACTGCTTCATCTGGGCGGCCATGACCCCGTATCTCGTGGGACTGGACCAGATGATGGCATCGGCTTCCACAAGGTCCTCTGGTGTCGGTGCAGGGATATCCTTCGTGGCTTCGAGATTGTCCTTCCAGAGCGGGTTCTCCTCGATGGCTTCACGTGGTGCGAGTTCAGGAACCCGGAAGAGCTTGACCTCAGCGCCGGCTGCTTCCGCACCATCCACCGCCCATTTCGCCAGCTGGTAGTTGCCTCCTGTAGAACTGTAGTAGACGACTGCGACTTTGACTTTGTCCATATCTTCACCTCTCCAATCGATTTCCCGGATCCATTCCATGTTCCTTACCAGAGTTAAGGATTCGGGATGACTCTGTATCCTCTAGTTTAAAGAAAAAAAGTTAATGGGCCATGTCCTCCAGTTAGCTATACCGTGAAGATGTGCTTTTCACAAAGGAGGTTGTCTGAGAATAACGTAGGGA